>JAMOOV010000181.1 GCA_027065125.1 Campylobacterales bacterium
TTTAAACAGGATTTTAAAGATTTTATAGATAGATACATAGCAGACTAAGTTCGGAGACCAATTCGAAATCTCTTATCCTCGTCAGCCGAACTGTTACGGGCATCTATCACCTTGGGCAAAGTTTCCTTTGCTGTAGGCGTATGGGAGGTCACTTTCCACCTCTTAGTCTGCTTGTTAATCAAATTATATTATAAAACTAAAAAAATGTCAATTTTGGTTATTTTTTAACACGGTAATCAATTCCATTCTTTTCTATCTAATTTTAAAAATAAAAAATATGTATATAGGTAAGAAGATATAAATCTTCAAATCATTTCAAAGGAGTTTACATGGCAACATTAGTTGTAGCAAATACAAAAGGTGGAGTTGGTAAATCTATCATTTCTACAATGGTTTTACCTGTATTGTTTGTGGATGAGTATAAGGAGGTAAATGTTTATGAGATAGATGACAATAATAAAACATCATCAAATCTTAAAAACAAAAATATAGACAACCTAAACTTCAAATCTATAAAAATAGAAGATATGGAGGAGGATATAGACAAGGTAAAGTTGGATGAGTTTACAAATGCACCGGATATTTTAAATATTATTGATTGTGGAGGCGGAAACGACACTATAGCCATAGTAAAGCATTTAGCCAAGAGCGATCTATATAATCTTACCTACATAGTTCCTACAAATGAGGACTTGGAGCAGTTTACTAATCTAAAAGATACTATCGCTTTGATAAAAGACAACGATGCAACTGCAAATATAGTTTTAATCTTAAATAGAGCCAAATCATTAATTAAAAATGATGTCCAAAAGCAGTTTATAAATCTTTACGGATCCAATCAATACGGCATTGATGAAAGATTTAGCGAGATAGAGAGTGATGTTAATAGCACTTTTGTTGTAAAAGATAGTCATCTGTATGGAATAGTAAAAAATGTATATAAAAGAACTCTTGCAGATATGTATCCTGAGTTTAAAGAGCTAATAGACAACTCAAGAGAGCATCAGCAAAAATGGGCAAATGAAGGCAAAGAGTATTTTATGCAGATGATGAAGTTTTACAGAGTCGGAAAAGATGTAGTTGAACTGGTTGAGGAGTTAAAACCTTTAAAAAAAGAGATAAAAGGTGATGAGAGATAAAATATGTAATTATGTAATATAGATAGAGGGGAAATAAATATAAAGGAATAAATATGAGAAAGATGGTTTTACTGATTGTGTTGATAATTTTTAGTGCAAATGCCTTAAATGCTGATGATTATTTTTCAAGTCCACAAGCACTTAAGGATGTAAGAACGGGTATCTCACTAATGAAAAAGAAATTTAAGGCAAATGGCATAAGTTTTCCATACTGGAACGGAACACAAAGAATTGTGTATCTTAGCCAAACTAAAGTTGAAGCTGAATGGCTTGATGCAAGATATGGAAGTTTGCAAAACACTATCGTTAATCTGCAACTTCCTACCGGAACAATTTCAAATAAAGTTAATTGGGCCAACTTGCTCTTTATAGGAGATAGATATCTTTTGAGTTCTAAAGATATCTATGAATATTATTATAGAGTCTATCAGATAATCTCATTTAGAATGTTTTATATAACTGATGCAAATAACAATTTTAAATTTAATGGGGACAATACCGGTATTGGAATAGAATTTACTAATGGTATAGCCGCTAGTTCTATATTTAAGGGAAACAAGTTATATAAAGGCTGGAATGATGTATTTTCTATCATTACTGGACTTTATCCTCTTGGACATAGCAGAAGATTTACAAGAAAAGCTTTTTTTAACTATATCCTATTTACAGGCACTATGCTAAATGATCTGTCTAATGATAGTTTTGCTAAGAAGTATTTTAAAAAATTTGAGTCTGAATGGAGTAAGTTAAGAGCTATCTTAAACGAAATAAAAAAGGAGAATGGGGATAGTTAAAAATATGTATATGAATAAGAATATATAAAGGAGGTGAAGTGGATACAAAAGATTTGGCAGTAGTAAACAAATCGGATCTGCAATCTTTGATTGATGATCTTAAATATTTAGAGGGAAAGATATTCCCTCTTTTAAAAAGTGTTGTAAAACAGGTAGAGAGTGTTACTGTGGAGCTTGATGAAAAACTCAACAAAAACATCTCAAAACAGCTAATACAGAGCTTAAATGAAACAGCAATGATAAATAAGCTTCTGTATTATACAGTTGTTACGGATAAAGTTGCCTTAGATGATGTTAGAGAACATGCCAAAAAGGTTAACGATAAAGCATTTTTAAAATGGCTTGATAATAAAGAGATAAAAGATTTACAAAATTTATTTACAGGAGGAAAGAGATGAAGAAAATAGTGTTTTTGTTACAGGCTTTTATGTTGACAGTTGCTATCCATTCCAATTTATTGGCCAAAGATACCTATATCCTATTTACAGGCACTATGCTTAATCCACTAAGCAATAAATCCTATGCAAATAGATACTTTTTAAAATATAAACAAAGATGGCAAAGAATGAGACAACTGTTAAATAAAATAAAAAACAAGGAGATATGATTATGAAAAAGGTAATTTTTATATTTATTGTGTTTGTAAATTTTATATATGCGACACCACTAAGTCAGCAAGAGATAAATCTTGGCAATAGCATGATAGCAAACTTTAATAAGTTTGTAAAAACTCAAGATAGTTTTTATATCAAAAGAGCGGTAAAAATAAAAGAGAAGTTATGGCCTATGCTTAAAAATAAATCAAGTAGCGATATGCATATAAAAACACTTAAAAAATTGCAAGTTATCCCAATATATTTACAATATTGTGTATCTGCTTTACTTAACAAAGATGATCAGATGGTTAATGTATGCTACGACAATATGAAAAAGATTGAACCTACAAGCAAATATGCTGCAACTCCAAGAGATGTTGTTTTAGAAAATTTGGTTTTATATCTTGGAGAAAAGAAAAAAGAGTATGAAAAAGCTGAAAGGGTAGCACTATATACTTTAAAACTATATCCAAATCAATATCCCACACTTTACAATATTGTTATAGCATTTCACAATATACCTCAAAGCAAAAAAGATAAGATTTTTAAAAATGCTGATCAAGAAGGTTGTTTTTATTATTTGGCACTTAAAAAATCTGATAAACTTGGCAGAAAGTATGGTTATCTATCCCCACATAATGAATTAAGATCATTAGGCTGGGAAAAGATAGAAACTGATTGCTATAAGTATAATCTAAATGCAATCATAGATCAATTATATAATAGAGTCTTTAGGGATAAATAATGATCAAGTCATTTTCCCTTAATGAAGAAGAGGCATATATTCTTGAAAGAGAAGCCAAAAGAGAGGGCTTAAGTCAATCTGAATTTATTCGTAAGTTACTCTCCAATACGGAGAGTGGCTTGCAGAAAAAAAGAGGTGAGAAGATTGAAGCACTGTTTGCAAAGATATTAAAAATCTATGAGCAAATCAACTCACAAAACAAAATGCTTACAAAAACCCTGAAGTATCTAATTGAAACGGATGAGATAAAAAGAGAAAAGATAGTTCAAAGAGCAAAGAGTAGAAAAGATTATGATTTGCTTGATTTTTTACTTGAATAGATAAAATAGGAGATGAGTGATGAAAGTTGGATTTTTTGGAGGAATAATACTTCTTGCCTTGACGATTTTATTTTCCGCAATCGCACTACAAAACAATAAAATAGCAAGAGAGGTAGCGATTAAAAGTTTTAATCTTAAAAGGGTAAAGATAAAAGATAAAAACTTAACGGCAAAAGATGGCAATAGAACAAAAACGGTTATAGTTATCCATAAAGAGGATAGCTTTGAAAAAGAGTTTAAAAATTTTGATAAACAGTTTGATAATTTCTAAGGAGAAAGAAGATGGGAAAGATTACTATAGCAGTATTGTTTTTGATAAGCACTCTTTTTGGAGATATTACAACTTCAACTCAAAAGCAAGAGCAAAAAACAAAAAGCAAAAAAGAGCAAACACAAAGAAGTCAAACAGAGCAGCTACAACACAATAAACAGTTATCAAAAGGTAAAGAGAAAAGTATCTCAAGAAGCTTGACTTATACACTAAACAATATAAGATCAAACTCACATACAGTAGCAAGAACAAAAAGCGGAGCTTGGATAATACAGTTAAATCCAATACCTCATATCCTTTTGCAAATGAGAGAGCTTGGATGGAATAAAAAAGCCTTTTTCTTGTCAAATAAAGATATAGGAACGGCATATTTCGTTGATAATGACGAGGATATTATCGATCTAAATGCACAATCCTATTATGATGCAAAAGCTAAGATGAGAGGCAGGATAGATCAAAAAGTTATGCAAAATATAGCAAACTATATAAATCTGCTCAATTATAGCGGAAGAGTTGCAGAAAAGGCGGCAAACTATATGCAGCACTATCCAAAAACATCTTTTAGCGATATAGAAAAACTTGCAAAAGCAGCAGTTTATAAAGCATATAAAAATACAAGAAAAGAGTATATAGATATATATGAGTGTAGATATGGGGGTAATTTGGATACTTATGAGTGCAATAACGGCAAATATGTTCTTATTCTAACAAACAGCATACCGACACTCTTAAAAAACGGTATCCCCTTTTATTCGGGAACCAATATAGGATATTCAAGGCCTCTTTTAACCGTGACATTTGCAACAAATACAAATGATGCCTTTACAAAACTTATCCAGGACCAAAACACAAGAACTGTAGCAAAACTCATAAGAGATTACACCTCAAAGCTTGAGAGCAAAGGAAAAACAAAAATAGCTCAAGAGATAAAAAGCAAATTTATTGAAAAAGCTTTAAATACAAACTTGCAAACTTCGGTTAATACGGTTGTCAATGCAATAAACAGCGGAAGTCCTATAGCGGTTTTAAATATATTTAAGTAGAGGTATGAAATAGATAAATTTCCGATATTTTAGATATACAAATAGCTGATATGATATACGGAGATGCATTATGATAGTTACACTTTCAAATTAGGGCAATTCCCAAGGATTTAGATTTCCTAAAAATATCATAAGGGAGTTAAATTTATCTGTCGGCGACAAGCTTAAAATATTTGTTGAAAATCAAAAATAAAAATTATAGAAAATATTGAGCTTATGGTATTCATTATCTTTTTGAACATATTTTATCCTTTATAAATTTTCAAATTTCTCTTTAAGACTTTGCCACTCTTTATCACTTAAATTTTTTATCCAAAATAGATTTGGGTTTATCATATAGTATTCATTTGTAATTTTTTTAAGATATTGTTTTGACAACAATTTATTCAAATTATTTCTTAATGCTCTATCGTTGCATTTAAATAATCCTGCTAATTTTTTAATTTTTAAAACAATAGTATAATCAGATACATTGCACTCGTTTTTTAAATGTGTCAATAGTTTAATACCGGTTTGAGACGGAACTGTAAGCAGTGCATCATCATACATCATTGTAGTTCTCCAATATTTCTTTGGCCCCATATACAATCCAATTCTTTTTTTATATGTAAAATCATATATAACTTCTCCTGATTGATTGTCAAAGACTGATAAAATACTGGTATTACTCATAATATCTCTTTAAAAAAGTTTTTAGAGATATTAACATAGTGTAACTTATATTACACTTTAGAGAAATATAAATTACACACATAAACACTCATGTATATTCGTATTTATCAGCTTTCTATCAATATACATAAAATAGGAGTTATATATATCTTAATCAAGTCAATTTTAGCTAATGTATTTTTATAAACTTATTAAATTAAAACTTAAATTATTTTTCCTTCAATACCTTTTTCTATCCAAAATATGTATATAAGCAAGAGACTATTTCAAAGGAGATTTTATGTTAAGAGCATATCAGGAAGCTATATTGAGGCTAAAGTTTAGAGCAAGTTATCTGCTTAAACTTATAGAGTGGGGACTTAGTGCACAGATAGTAGCTTTTGCTATAGCTATTTTTGCTTTAAGGCCGTATGTCAATTTTAATGATCTATTGACTGTCAAATCTTGGATATTTGCAGAGATAAAAAATATCATTCTTATGTTTTTTCACTCTCAAACAGCTACGATTGATAACTCTTTGGTTGCCGGTGCGATAAAAAATATACTATATGAGATAAGGTTGCCTATAGCACTATCTTTTTTAGGCTGGATAGTTCCGCTTATAGTTCATCTTCACTTCAAAAAAAGAGGCGGCGACTACATAAAAGAAGAGCAGCTTGAGGGTAGTAAACTTATAGATGTTCTATCCTTTATAAAAAAGATAAAAAGAAGCAAAAAACCTACAAATTTACAAATAGGCGGTTTTAAAAAGGGCAATATGCTTTTGCAAGAAGATAAAACAAATGACAAAGAAGAGAAGATATTAAGAAAAGGAGTTGTACCTATACCCATTGAAGATGAGATAAAACACTTTTTGATAGTGGGAGCACCCGGAAGTGGAAAGAGTGTGCTGCTAAAACCGGTAATAGATCAAATAAAAACAAGAGATGAAAAGATGATAATCCATGACTTCAAGGGAGATATGCTTACAAAGTTTTATAATCCTCTTACTGATTTTATCTTTAATCCCTTAGATGAGAGATGTCTTGGATGGAACATCTGGAATGACATAAAAAATGAGTTGGATATAAGCAGTATTGCTGCATCTTTATTTGTTGCAACAAACAAAGAGGATCCCTTTTGGAATGATGCTGCAAGAGATGTGTTTGAAGCGGTTATGATCTACCTATACAAAAATGACAAAAAGACAAACAAAGATATATGGGAGTATCTAAATAAACCGGCTAAAGAGTTACAAGAGATATTAAAAAGTGATACAGATACCTATATGGCAGCAAGATATATAGAACAAAGCGAAAGTAAACAGACTCAAGGAGTTCTCTCTAAACTCTCTCAAAACACTCAATTTTTTAAATATCTAAAAAACATTGACGGAAATTTTTCTATAAAAGAGTTTATAAACAGTGATGAGATAAAAGGCTCTATCTTTTTGATAAATTATGCAGATTTAAAAGATGTTTTAACACCTGCAATCACACTTTTTATAGATATAGCCTCTAAAGCAACTCTATCTATAGAGGATAACTTAAGCAGAAGAGTATTTTTTATGCTTGATGAGTTTGGGCAACTTAGAAAGATGACAAGCCTTATAGATATCCTAACAAATGGAAGAAGCAAAGGTGTAAGTGTATGGTTGGCTATACAGGATATAGGGCAGATAGAGGATAAATATGGATCTGCTTTAAAACAAACCATAATAAACACATTTAGCAATCTAATAATTTTTAGACTAAATGATCCAAAAACGGCTAAATTCTTTATAGAGAAGATTGGCGAAAGAAAAATGCTGTTAACAGATGAGATGATACACCATAGAGCCGATGGAGAGACAGACCAAATGCAAGTTAGAAAAAGTCAAAGAGTTGAGAGCCTATTGCTAAATAGCAATTTGCTAAATTTAGAAAGTAGAAAAGCTTATATATCTTTAGCGAGTATAGAGGAATACACAAAGATAAAAGTATATGTAAAACAGTTTGAAAATGTAGCAAATAGATAAATATGTATATAGGTAGAGGGGAATAAAGATAAGGAGAGAGAGTTGAAAAAGAGAATTAAAAAGATGATAAATATTGTGAGAATGGATACAAGAGCAAGCAGAGTATATGCCGATATGCTTCTCTCTATGCTACCAAATAGCGAATATAAAGTAAATATAAGCGAATGGAATTATAGAGCTGATAGAGATGACTTTATCTTTATGCTGCAATTAATGCAAAAAGCACATACAGATAAAATATTTGAATATGCAAATACTTTGCAACCCTATATAAAAGAGTTAAAAATATGTATATAAGCAAGAAGAAAAAACTAAAAAGGAGTCAAAATGTTCAAACTTTTAAAGGAAAAAATGGACAACTTTGCTGCAAATTGCGAATATGTTAAAGAACTTGAGGAGTGCTTTCCGGACACATATAACAAGGACGAAGAGATGTATTCTACCTGTCTTTCGGAACTATTTTTAAAATCCGGAGAATTGACAATAGTAGGGGCATTTATATACTTTATTTTAAAGAACTTAAAATGGATTTAAAAGAGATAAACGAGCTAAGCGACAACTTAAAGTTTATAGAGCTTAAAGTCCAAAATATTAAAAAAGATTTGGAAGATGTTAAAGAGTTGGAGTTTAATCTTAAGAAAAGCACGATTGATTTGCAAAATGCAGCAAACTTTTTAGAAAAAAAAGTAGCAAGTGCAGCAGCAAATCTAATCTTAAAGGAGTTAGATAGCTACTTTAAAGAGTCAAAAGAGATAAAAAAATATGCACAAAGTATTGATTACAGCATTAAAAAGTTAAAAGAGTTGGAGTTGAAAGCAAACAGAAATATCTTTAGCTATTTGCTAACTATATTTTTAACAGCTTTAGCTACATATTTTTTTATTAAATTTCTAAATTTTTAAGAATATGTATATAGGTAAGAAGATATAAATCTTCAAAAAAATAAAACAAGAAGGAGCAAAGATGATCATCAAGATCGAAAACGAAGAGCTTGTAAAAGCTTTGGAGAATGTGGCGGAAAATGAGGGAAAAGAGGTAAATGAGATAGCAGAAGAGTTACTTGGCTATAGCATAGATAATGCGATAGCAACCCTTGCTATGCGAAGATTGGAATTTGCGATAGTAGATACTATAATACCTATTTTAAAAGATATACAGATAAATACTTATGCAACAAGGCATCAAGTAACAAATATGCATGCGGATATATTAGAGGAGCCTGAGAGAGCTATAAAGATAAGCGAGGAGGCAACAACAATCGGGCAGAAAATAGCATTTGAAGATGAAGAAGAAAAGGAGGTGAACGATGGGAATGTGTGATGCACCGCAAGGATGGAGACCGGAGGGAAACATGACTGGAACACCGCAAGGATGGCAATATGGAAATAGCAGAGGCGGAAGCATGATAGATCCGCCTCCTGGATGGCAACCAAAACAGCCTCACCCTAACTACAATAACTATGGAGGCGGCAAACGAAGCACTTTTATAGGAAGACTGTTTTTTAAACTTTTTGTCTTTATACTTATATTTGCGGGGTATATGGCAGTTCAGATCTATTCTCAGCCGGGCAAAGATTTTAATGCAAAATTGAATAACTGGTATATAAAGCTTGAAAAAAATCAACCAAAAGATAAACCGACAAAATAAGGAGTAGCAAAAATGACAAGCATACCAAATTATAGGGGCTCTCCAAGCCCCTATAATAATCCAAACTCATTTTTTTACATCCCTGAGCAGTATAGATATAGTTCAAACTACTATCATTCTCAAAACTCCTATACTGCATATAAAAACAGAAGCAGAGCAGAAGCCGGAGGAGCTTTAGGAGCAATAGGCGGCATGGGAGCGGTTACTTCAGGATTAATAGGAGCAAAAAGCATACTTGGATTAGCCGGATTAGCTGCTACGGGACCAATAGGAGCAATAGCAGCGATAGGAATAGCAGGACTTGCAGGAGGTGTTGCCGGAGAAGCTTTAGGGTATAATGCAGGAGCTATCGGCAATTTGGCTAAAGGGGCTATAAAAGGAGTTGCAAAACTTTCATACAAAGGAGTAAAAGCGGCGGTAGGCTATGTATCTAAAAACTCAGACAGGTTTAAAAGTTTATCTTCTAACGAGGTTAAAAAATCTCAAAGCAAATCAAATTACTCATACGACAAAAAAGGTATAGAGAGATTTAACAGTAGGATAAAAACTATAAAAGAGAAGTTTGCAGAGGGTAAAGATATCTCAAATGAGTTAAAAAACTTGCAAAAGTTTAGAGCTCCATCAAGAAAAGCTTACAAATCTTTACAAAACTTACAAGCAGATCATATTATAAAGCAATCTGCGATTAAAAACAGAGGTTTTGTAGATAAAAAGTTTATCAAAAAAGAGTATAAAAAACTTGCAAAAGAGTATAAATGGAGCAGAAAAAGGCTAAAAGATGAGTTGAGTGCTGCAAATAGAAGAATAGAAAAACATAAAGATAGATTAAATATACAAGAGAATGACAAGATAGCAAGTTTTGCATTTTCTAAAAAGTTAAATGAAATCGCACAAGAAAAAGCAAATAAAATGCAATCTAATTTTAATTTTGTTTTAGGTAAGGCGGTTAATAATCAGGGAAAGCAAAAACCAAATTTACAACAGGAGGTACAACAGGTACAACAGCAGAAAGAGACAACACAACAACAAGAGATATCAAGATAAGTAAGAGTAAAAGCAGGAGAAGAGCATGGAGAAGAAAAACTACAGCAAAAAATGGATAGACAAATTGACAGACTCTAACAGATACAAAGCGATGGAGAAAATTGAGCATGAAACACAAATGAGGCTAAAAGCTCTATTTGTAGAAAACTCAATTTATCTTGCACCATTTATATTTTTAAATTTAGCATATATTTTTTATGCGATCTATAAAAATGCGATGATGGAGTTCGGGGAGACTTATCAAATTTTTTCTACAGCTTTTTTTTATATTTTTTTAGTATCTATTATCTTGACTATTGCAAATTTTATATTTGTAAAACCAAAATTATTTTCTAAGATTTCAAAACAGCAAAAAGAGTTAACCGAAGATGTCTATGTAAAGGGCAATAAACTTATAAACACAAGAGATTTTAACTCTTCTATAAATAATTTTATAAAAACAGAATATGAGATGTTGAAAGATGAAAGAGTTAAAGAGAATTTTCTTATTCCAACCTACCCTTTATCAAGCGATGATAAGCTTTACGAAGAAAATCCGGAAATGATAAAGATACCAAGAGTAGCTTTTGCGACCGGACTTTGCATAAGCGGAGCTCCCGGAAAAGGAAAAAGTGTTCTTATAAACCAAATCATCAAACAGATACCTCATAAAGACAATATAAAATCTATCATCATAGATGTCAAAGGGGAGTTTGTAGAGAAGTTTTATGATAAAAGTAAAGATATTATTATCTGCCCTTCAGATCTAAGAAGTTCAAAGTTTTCTCTATATAAACTTATAAAAACAAGGATAGATACAGGCTCAATCTCGGAGATTTTAGTTCCGGATGATAAAACCATGCAAGATCCACACTGGGTAAATAGTGCAAGAGCGGTTATGGAGGGACTTTTGCTTTATGCTGCCAAATACAAACTAAGTAATAAAGAGATATATGACACACTCAGCGATATAGATAAACTCATAAAGATAAAAGATGATAAAGAGGTTTATCCTATAGTAGCTAATTTTCTTAGAATAGATACAAACAAACAATCCACAAAAGAGACCCAATCCATCATCTCCACCGCCATAAGAAAGGCAAAAGCTTTACAGTATTTGGCATATTTGGATGATCTTGATACGGATGAAATAGAGTTTAAAAAATGGCTTACAAACGGAAAAGCCGGTAAACTCTTTTTGCTCTCAACTGAAAACTTAAGTAAAGTTTTTGCACCCTTGTATGGAGTTATAACAAGCTATCTTATATCCACAATACTTGACTATCAAGACAATCTAAACAGGGATATATATTTTATCCTTGATGAGCTGCCACGACTTGGAAAAGCTTTAGGGGAAAACTTAGAGAAAGGTTTGGCGGTAGGTAGAAGCAAGGGATTGAAATTTGTTATGGCAATGCAGAGCTTTGAACAGGTAAAAAAGGAGTTTGGAGAGAAAGAGGCGGACTCTATCTTTGGAACAACAAACTCTTATATAGTTTTTCAAAACTATTATGCAGCAGCTTTTTTAGAGAAGTTTTTTGGAAAAACTACAGTTATAAAAAACTCTGAAAGCTTTACTTTTTCGGCTGAGCCTATAGGGGATAGAGTAACTGTATCAAGGAAAGAGGAAACCGAAGCACTTATAAATGATGCAAAGATACAAAGGCTTGATAAGTTTGAGTTTTTTGCAAAGATAGAGGGGTGTAAAGATGTTTTAAAAACTAAATTGGCACCGGTTTTTATAACGGATAAAGTTGCAGAAAAATATATCGAAAATCCAAAAATGTATATAGAGGCTCTTGAAAGAGATATACAAAGAAGAATAAAAAAGATAAAAAATAGATTTGTAAATTTGCAAAAAGCGAAATATGCAAAAGAGAGTTTAATCATAGAGTTTTAAAAAAATAAAAAATATGTATATAGGTAAGAAGATATAAATCTTCAAATCATTTCAAAGGAGTAAAGATGAAGAAGCTTATCTTAGGATTAAGCACTATATGTGCTTTGGTAATAAGTGCAAATGCACAGTCGCTATCTTCTTTAAAGCATAGCAATAGCTTAGAAGATACAATTTTTAAGGTATCTATCGGAGCAATGAGATTTAAAAATCTCAAAAAGACAGATATATTTACAGATGTGAGATATGTATTTAATGCAAGCAACTATTTGAGTTCAATCTATCATATAGATACTGCAGATCTAAAACTTAGCTCAGATTATCAAGATATAGGATTGGATTCATTTTTGGTAGATAAAAAATCTGGAAGTCTATATCTTGGCATCGGAGGAGGAGTTGGGTATCTAAGGCATAAAAGCACTGTTCAAGGAAATCATTGTAAACCTGCTCTTGAAAATCAATGTAACTTTATCCCAACCCATACACAAATGCAAAAAGCACCGTACATTACTTTAAAGGGCTTTGTATCTACACTGATAAATGAAGCGGTTACATTAAATATGGAGGCAAACTACAAATACTCCATTGATAGAGCCGATTTTAAAAACGGTTATGAAATAGATACCGGCTTTGGATTTAAAAGTGGTTTTACTCTCGGAGTAAAGTACCAAACTTTACATTTTAACGGGGCTGATACACAAAAAGATATCTCATATGAGATCGGATATCTTTTTAGGTTTTAAAAGGATTATAAGTGATATCGGTTCCTACTTGGATAAATGCAAATTCCGCTTTATCATATCATACTGAAGCTCAAGATAACTACTACCAAAAAGAGGGAGATCTTGGCACTTGGCAGGGCAAAGGTGCACAAAAACTTGGATTTGAGGGTGCAATAACAAAAGAGGATCTTAAAAATGCACTTTTTGGTAAAGATAGAGAGGGAAATCAAGTAGTGCAGGTAAAAACCGATGAAAAAGGAGACAGGATAAGAGCCGGACTTGATTTGACCTTTTCGGCTCCAAAGTCTCTTTCTATTGCTTACGAAGCAGCTCAAGCCTATGGAGATAAAGAGAAAGCAAAAGCTTTAAGGGAAGCTCACGAAAAAGCAGTTGCAAAAATACTTGATAAGATAGAAGACAAGTTTACTCAAACAAGAGTTACAACTGAAGGAAATACTAAAAGAGTAGATACAGATAACTTAGCTATAGCAAAATTTACACACGAAACGGCAAGACCGGTAAAAAGTGAAGAGGGAGTTAGAGTTGATCCCTCTTTGCATACTCATGCAGTTTTAATGAATATGACTGAAACAAATGATGAAAAGTGGAGAGCCTTGGAGGCGAAGATACTATTTGAAAACGGCAACTATATAAAACTTGGCATGAACTATAGAAATGAGTTGGCAGCAAACTTAAAAGAGCTTGGGTATGATATAAGAGTTACAGATGTTCAAAAAGGCTTTTTTGAGCTAAAGCATATAGATGACAAACTTATAGAGGAGTTTAGCAAAAGAAGTGAACAGTTAGGGAGTTTGATAGATGAGCTTAAAGAGAAGTATCCAAACAAAAGTGATATGGAAATCAAACAGATGGCAGCTTGGAAAAGTAGAGAGTGGAAAGGCAAGTTAGACAGAGAAGAGATACTGGAAAACAATAGACTAAGGATAGAGAGCTTAGGTTTTAATAAAGAGGATATACTTCCAAATAAAATCAATGATAAAGATAAACTTTCTACCATTGACGACAAACAAACCAAAGAGAAAACTCAGGCAGCTTTAAACAATGCACTTACCGCACTAAGCGATCAAGAATCTGTTTTTGATGTGGAAAAGATTATAGAAACAGCGGGAAAATTTGGATTGAAAGACGGTATCAGGATAGATGATATACAAAACGAGATAAAAAACAATAAAAATGCAGTTAATCTAACTGAAAATTATTACACTACCAAAGAGATCATAAGAGCAGAAAAAAAGCTAATAAAAGATGTTCAAAATTCTAAAGATACTTTAAAGCCTATCTATGAGACAAAAAAAGAGGCTAAAGAGCTTATAAAAGAGTATTCAAAAAATAAAAAAGAGCAAACAGGATATGCACTTACCACAGGACAACAAAAAGCAGCAGCCCATATACTCTCTTCAAAAGATCTTGTTATCGGTATCCAAGGAGATGCCGGAACAGGTAAAACAACTATGTTAAAAGCGGTTAATGAACTCTCAAAAGATACAAAGCTGATAGGCTTATCCTATACCGGTAAAGCAGCAAGTGAGATACAAAAGGCAACAGCATCCAAAGAGGCCTTTAAACAAGCAGGAATACAAAGTGAAACAATAGCGAGGTTTCTAAGAAGAGTTGACAAATTAGACGAATATGAACTTAGAGAACTTACAAACTCAAAACTTATAGTAGATGAAGCCAGTATGCTTGGCACAAAAGATACAAAAAGATTAATCGACTTTGCAAAGAAAACTAAAGCACAGATTGTTCTTATGGGAGATGTCAAGCAGTTAAAAGCTATAAATGCAGGAAGTCCGTTTGAGCTTTTGCAGAAAAACGGTTTAAAAACTGTAGCTATGTCAGAAGTGTTAAGACAAAAAGATAAAACACTCAAAAAAGCAGTCAAAAGCTTAAATAATTACGACAGCAACAAAGCATTTAATATATTGGATAAAAACGGACTTATAAAAGAGAGTGAAAACTCAATAGATGATGTAAAAGAGGAGTTTTTTAAGCATAACGACAAAGAAAACACTCAAGCACTCGTATCTGCCAAAGAGAGTTACAAAGATAGTATCATCTTAACAAATACAAATAAAATGAAAGATGAGCTAAACAGTGCAATCAGAGAAGAGCTTGAAGAGAGAGGAGAAATAGGAAAAGATAGCTATAAAATAACCACAAAAGAATCCACAAGGCTAAAACCAAGTGAAGTATATCTATCAGAGAGTTATGAAAGCGGAAATAGTATTTTTATCCAAAAAAGTATAGATAGTGATTTAAAAGCCGGATCAGAGTTTAAGATAGTAAATGTTGATAATGGCAACAACAGCATAACTCTCTCAAATGGCAAGATAGAAAAAGAGATCAGCTTATCAGACTATGGAAGCCATTTACAACAATACAGAGAAGTTGAAAGAGAGTTTGCAAAAGGCGATAAGATAGTTTTTACCAAAAATGATAAAAGGATAGGAGTAAACAACGGAGAAACCGCCATCATAAAAGCTATAGACAATGAAACAGGTATGTTACACCTTGACAAAGATGGGCAGGAGTTGAGATTTAGTGTTAATGATTATAGGTATATTGATTATGGATATGCGATTACGACTCATAAATCTCAAGGACAGACAGCTAAGAATGTAGTAGCATATATGGACTCTAAAACTCAAAACTTTAATAGTTTCTATGTAACAGTTACAAGAGCTACAGACAATCTAAAGATATTTACTGATGACAAAGAGGAGCTTAAAAAGTTTATAGAGGTTGAGCAAGAGAAGTTAAATGCCATAGAAGCAGTTGAAAACTTAGCAAAAAAAGAGGAAGAGTGGAGCAAAAGCAATACCCAACCGGCAACACCAAAGCAGTTAAAAACAGCAAACAATATATCAAAAGCTTTAAATTTAGAGTTTGATAGCAATGATAAATACTCAACCGCTGAATTTATAAAAGATAATTTTGAGGATTATAAAGAGTATCTAAACAATCAACCAGCAACACACAAGCAGATAGAGTTTGCAGAAAAGATTGGTAAAACATTAGGGATAGAGTTTGAAGGAAATACAAAAAAAGAGATCAAAGAGTTTTTAGATAGATATAGTAGTGATTTCACAGAGTATATAAATGACAGAACAGGTTATCTAACAAAGACAGATCCAAACAGCTTAAACACTAAACAGCAAGATAAATATTTTAATGATTACCATCATGAGATAAGTAGATGCATCGCAAAACAGGATATAGACAATATTGACAAACTTTATGATCATTTAAACAAGGTAGATGAAAACAGTAGCGATATCTACTCAAAATCTCTACAGATAGAAGCTTACCAAAAAGCTTTTAGGATAACAAATAAAGAGATTGTAGAAGGAGTGACAGATAAATACTTTGGAGAGGATGAGACAGTAAAAAATATGTATGCTAATAATCCTTTGCTTTTATACAGAGAGTTAAAAGATAATGATTTGGATTATGCTTATGAAAAAGAGATTATAAAAGCTGATATGATAAAAGAGAAATATGAGGAGTTACAATATGAGAAGATGGGAAATGCTAAAGATGAAAAAGAGTTCGATGAAGCAATCAATAAGCAGGAAAAGATGGAGAAATTTATTGAAAAATATAAAGAAGATTTACAAAGCGACAAAGAGCATAGAGATACTATAGAGCAGATTGGAGAGCATTTAGATAATGCAAATGTATATGAAGCCAGTAAGCTTATAGAAGAAAAGAGAGAAAACTTAACAGAGGAAGATTTGGAAAGATTGGAAACAAAACTTGAAAATATGTATGATAGTAAGATAAACGATAAAGCCGACATCATAAAAACAGAGATAGAAAATGAAACTGACTCTTTGATAGAAGAGCTTGAGAGCTATTTCGAGGAGAAAGAGGAGAGATTAGAAGCTGAAAATGCAGAAACAAAAGATAAAATAGAAGAGATGGAAGCTGACAACGAAACTGAAAATACAAAACAAGAGGAGATGGAAAATGAGAGAGATTGATAAAAATAAAAATGAGACAGGTGCAAATAAGAGTTACAAAAAAACACGAACAAAAAGAAGTATATATAGTCCTTACAAGGAAGAAATTAATAAATTATTAAATAATGGATATTTTTTAAAAGATGTTTATAAAAAAATAAATAATAAATATAACATTGTTGCAGACTACACTACTTTTTATATTTTTGTAAAAACAAGATTTAAAAAAATAAATAAATACATACTTACGGATTATGAGTTATAAATTTTCATACAAATATGTAAATTTACCAAAAATTTCATCTGCTGATAAATTTTGTAAAGGAATTTCTTCCAATTCCTTTATTAATTTTTCTAAATCTATATTATTTAAAAAATATCCTTCATTAAATCTATCATCAAGTTTTTTATTAATAAAACCTAAATAATATTTAAACACATTATTTTTTTCACTAAGTTCAATTAATTCCCTGTCGTCAATATTTGGAAAATATTTAATAAGTATTGAAAGATATGTATTTTTTAAAAAATCTTCCATGCTATTGTCCTCATAAGCTTTTTTAAATTTTTTATATACAAAATTTTCTTGTTTTCCGCTTAGTGCTTTTGAAATTGTAGGAATTGATGTTTTAAAAATTTTTGAGAGATCATCTTGTGTTACTTCTAATTCCTTAAATTTTTCTTTAAAGATATGTAAAAAATTTTCTATTTTTTCCTCATCATTAACTACTTTTACTTTATAATTGTCATTTTGCTGATTAAAAAAATTTTCTTGCAAAAATACTTCTAATATTTTTTCCGGTTTAATTTTTGCTATTTTTGCTATTTCGAGCAATTTAAAATATTGTTTTTCCGGTAGTTCAATTGTTATATTCATTTTTATATCTCCTAACAATAAAATTTTATTTTAAATAATAGCAAAAAAAGAAAAAAAAAGCAATTTTTTGAAAATTCAATTAATTTAATTTTAAGGTAAAAAAGAGTAAAATAAGGTAAAAGAAAGAAAATTACTCTCCCCCTGCTTGCCGGCTCCGGGGAGAGTGGATTAAACGACAGGAACGAGGTTTAATCGGGCTTATTATACTTAAACTTTCCTTAAGCTACGATTATTTTACCCACTTTTTTAAATTTTTTTGGAGAAAAAAATGAAAATAAAACTTAAAAAAAAGAAAAATAAATATGCACAAGTGCATATTAATCTTCTGCGAGACAGAAATTTAAGTCTCAAGGCAAAAGGATTGGGAGCAATCTTAGAGAGCTATAGTGATAATTTTAATTTAACTGTAAAGAGTATAGAATTAAATAGTAGTGATGGAGTAAAGGCAGTTAAAACGGCTATAAAAGAGCTTGAAAGTGGCTTTTATCTCTATAGATTTCAGACACATGATCAAGACGGTAAGTTTATAACTTACTGGGCATTTGATAGTCAAAAGTTAGATGTTAATTATTTGCAGGAAATGATCAATGAGCTTGAAAAAGTTGAACTAATTACCCCAATAAATTTAAATTCACCGGGGTACCGAAATGGTACCCCGGTAAGTAGTTCCACCGGGGTACCATTTTCCGCCAGCGGTTTTTCCGCCAACGGTAAATGCACTATATATAATAATACTACCTATAAAAACAGAAAAGATAAAAATACTCTCTCTGTAAAAACAGAAAATAGAGAGAGTTTAAATTTTAAAGAATTTAAAAACTACATTCTTTCTTTACCTAATTTTAAGTTTAGCTTAAGCGGAAAAATGGACTATTTGCAAGAGCACAAAGGATTTGAAATAAAAAACGGCTATATCTTTTCTTTACATACTCAAAATTTTGTTGAAAAAGAAGAAGCTTTTAAAATTTGGGAATATTTGTTTAAAAATCAAAACGAAATTTTAAATTTAATAAAAGAGCAAAAAGAAAGGATTAAAGATGCAAGTTAATATTACAACACCTACAATACTTGAAGATAGCTTAAAATGGTGGGAAATAGAAAGAAAAATAGAGGAGATACTAGACGCAGGGATCGACGATGTAGCACGGCTTTTAAAAGCAAAAGGTAAATTTATTTCTTACAATTTTTGCGAACTTTATTCCTCTGCCCGCTCCTATACTTTAAATTCCGTTCTTAAGCAATCTAAAAGCTTTAAAGAAGTCTTAAGAACTAAAAATACTAAAAAAATTTTAGAATGGATATTCGAGAGGCAATGCTCAAATTTGCTAAATTGTGCAACAGACCCCGCGTACAGGGGCTATCAGCCTACTCCTTTCGTCGTAAATTTTGATAATTGTTATCAAAAAATGTCAAATAACGAGGAAGAAATCGAAAAAGAAATTCTACAAGAAGAGATCAAAAAACTCCCAAAAGAAAAGATAATTGAAGCACTTAAAAAAGTGTGGGAAGAAGCAAAATACACAGAAGGTTTTGATGCGAAAGATATAAAGGAGTTATGCGAAAAATACGACATAAACATATACGATGTAATCTCAAGGCAAGAGTTTCAAGCTCCAAATATAGTTAAAAAAACAGATCCGAAAACAGGCAGAGAATATCTGTATTTTTCAGATCTCTTAGATTAGAAAGGAAAGAGATGGAAAAGAAATATATTCAAACAAAAAACTTACCAAAGATTTTTGATTTATCAAGATCCTTTTTTACTGAAAGGATGGGAACAGAGTTTATCGAAGGTATTCATTACTTTATACCTCCTAACAGCTCAAAAACCAAAAAAGCCGTTCTTTGGGAAATAGAAAAAGTAGAAAATTGGTTAAAGGGAAATCAAGCAGATGAAGAAGTTATTAAATTGCTTAATCGTAAATAACTTTAAAATATGCTATTATTTTATCATGGTTAATTGCGATCGCTTTATCTCCTATTTTTTTTAAACACGAAGGAGAAAAAAGATGAGAGAGATTAGTATTAATGCGATTATATTAAATCGTAAAGATCGCAAAAATTGGTATATAAGATATACCGTGTTCTTTAATAGCAAAACTGTTACAAAAGAGATATCCACAAAAGTCACAAAATTGGAAAAATCAAAAAAGTGGATGGAAAGTAAATATCTACCGGTTTGGATAGCACGAAAAAAGGAAGAGTTGCAGGCAAGTGCTCATAAAAGCACAACTTTTAAGCACTATGCCTGCATATTTTTAGAAAATTATCAAGATTTCCATGATTATCAAAACATAGAATATCGCACAAATCGAATTATATCATATTTTGGAGATATTGATATAAGAAAGATAACGAAACTTGATATAAAGCAGTTTTTAGATGGTTTAAGACATAATAAAACACAAGAAAAGTTAAGTAAAAACAGTAAATCCAAATATCTTAGAGTTATCAGAGGTATTTTTCAAGTAGCGGATGATGATGGAGTTGTAAATGGTAATTTTACCTATGACATCAAAATTAATGCAAAAGAAAATAGAAATTTACTTGCTATCAAACCTTTTAACAAAACAGAAGTTGCAAAACTTTTAGAAATAAGCAAAGATGTAAAGTATGGAAAATTACTGCATCTTTATCTTGGAGTTGCTTTTCATCAAGGAATGAGTCCATCTGAAATCATAGCTTTGCAGATAGGAGATATTGACACTGTTCACAGAACTATCAATATCCATAGAAATATTACGAAAGGTAGAATAAAAGAGACTAAAACTGTTTATAGAGACAGAATTATTCCTATCTTTGATACTACTATGCCATATATAATAGAGCTTATAAGAGAGGCTAAATTAAAAAAATCAATTTGGTTATTTTCCAATGACGACGGAACACATCTTAATGACATCCGTGATATAAGAGGAAACAAACTGATAACTAAAAATATGAAAGTTATCAAAAAACAGACAAAATGGTATAAACTGCTATCTGATGCAGGTATAGAGTATAGAGATATAAAAAATTGCAGACATACATTTGCAGTAAGTGCAATAGAGTCAAAGCAATTTACCATGCAGCAAGTGGCAAATCTCTTAGGGCATGGATCATTGCAGATGATTATACATCACTATGCAAAATTCCTTGATAAAAAAGCTATAGATGCAGATAGAAAAATTGATTTATATGGTGACACTTTTAGTGACACTAAAAATAGGATGAATTTTGGATAAAATCTCAAATCCCTAAATTTGGGGCTTTAAGTGGTAGCAGAGGGGGAACTCGAATCCCCGACCTCCGGCTTATGAGACCAGCGCTCTAACCAGCTGAGCTACCCTGCCACAAAAAAGAGATAGAATTGTACTTAATATTTACTTAATTTGTGCTTATTTTCTAAACAGTTTAAATATCTCTTTTAGTGGCTGTTGAAACTTTTTAGGTACTTTTTTCTCTATTACTTTTTCAATTTTATTTTTGATATAGGAGGATGAGTTTACTTTTATTTTTAGATGATCTACCGTTCCCTTTATATCTCCCTCTATATCTTTATCTCCGATTTTGACGATATATTTAGCATTTATATTTTGATTGTTAGTATTTAAAATAGCACTATAAACTTTTAGTAAACTATGTTTTGATTTCATATCAAATGCAAATTTAACCGTATTGTTCTGGATAGTTCCTTTTAATATGCTATGATTGTATATCTCTTTTGTCATATCAAAGCCTGAGACCATATAGACTGTATTGCTAAGTTCATTTGATACCATTTTTCCATCTTTGAGTGTTAAACTAAAAACTCCTTTTTCCCATTTTTGATTGTAATAAGCTTCCAAGACACCTTTGGAACTAAATATCGGAGGATATCCTAATGCTTTACTAAGTTCTAAAGTATTTATATCTTTAGAAGTAACTTTTATATCTCCATTTTTGTAACTATATATTGTATCAGCTCCAAATATATCACTTTTTCCCAAGCTCAATAACATATCATCATAGTATTTAAAATTTCCATCAAATTTTGCTTTACCGACAATCTTTCTTTTTGTCAAAAAAGATAATTTTAAAAGATTTGGTATATTTATTTTATATTTACCTTCAATTTGCTTTAAAATCGTATTGTATTTGCCGTTGTATATTTTAATATCAAAAACAGTGCTATTTATATCGGAATTAAAGTCTATATCGTTAGAGTTAATTGCTATGTGAGATTTATCTCTATACATAAAATCATTTGGTATAGAGATATTGAAGTCTTTATAAACCAATCCTGTGTTTGTCTTGCCGTTATTTATATCTATATTTATGTTTCCACTTTGTTTTAAACTGCCTATGTCTTCTATTTTACCTGTTATCTTCACATCGGCTTTTAAATATCTCGGAAAATTTGCCATATATAGTATCTTGTCAAACTTTAAGTCTTTTGCATTTATGTTTAAAGTATTGTTTATGCCGGTAATTTTTGTTACTCCTCCAAGAGAAAAGGTGGACATGAGATATGAAATAGTATCTTTATCCTTTACTACCTCTCCAGTTGCTTTAAACGACCCTTTTAGAGAAGTTTTGATTAAATTTTTCAAAAGAGAAAGATTTGGTATATTTAAACTGTAATCGCTTTGAAAATTTTTATTTTGTATGTTATATATGGTTTTTAGGGTATCGATTTTTGCTATATTACTTGATATATTTATATTTGAAACAACTTGTTTATCTTGTAGTACTGAGTTGCTTTTAGCCTTAAATATGATGCTCGGAGGTAGTGAAATATTAAAATCCCTCTTTACAAGAGTCGTATTGACACTTCCATAAGGTATGCTTATATTTGCTTTTCCTTTTAAATTGTTGATATCAAGATTTTGAAAATTTACTTTTATATCGGCAATTCCCGATACATAAGGCGGTTTACCGAGTAAAGATAGAGTTTCATTTATCTTTGCTTTTTTCATGTCTATATGAAGATTTTTTGCTTTAAAGTCAATTATATTCGCATCAAAAGTTACATTAGACTTAAATATTTTACCATTTCCAATGATTTTAAAAGTGGACAAAGTACCAAATATTTTACCTTTTAAATTTACATCAATATCTTTTTTTATAGTATTTGCTTCTCCTGTTGCAATAAAATCAAGCTTAAAACTCTTTTTTAGTATATCTATGTCCCCGTTTAAAACAACTCTGTTATCACTGTTTATATAAGCCTCTACATCAAGAAAGTGAGGTTTTAGAGTAAAAGAGTCTATCTTTATGTCCAGACCGCTTTTTTCACTTGCATATTTACTTATATAGGGCTTCAAAAGAGTGTTTCCGCTATTTGTAAACAACAAAAGAAATGTAGCCGCTACTACTATGAGTATAGTTATTATGATGGTGCTTATCGTTTTAAACATTTAATTCTCCTGCGATATTTATATTGAGCCTAAGTGGCTCAATATTTATGAATTTTATAGATAAATTACTTGACATTTTACCATATTTTTAGTAAAATTTCAGCACTCAAATAAAAAGAGTGCTAAAAAATTAATAAAAATCAGGAGGCTGACAATGAAATTTCAACCATTAGGTCAAAGGGTATTAGTTGAGAGGGTAGAAGAATCCACAACAACTGCTACAGGTATTATTATACCTGACAATGCAAAAGAGAAACCTTTAAGTGCTATTGTAAAAGCTATCAGCAAGGAAGTAAAAGAGGATGGAGAGATAGATGTTGAAGACAAGGTAGTTTTTGCAAAATATTCAGGTACCGAGATAACACTTGATGGTGAAGAATATTTAGTGCTAAATACTGATGATATACTTGGTATATTAAAATAATCTAACGGAGGATAAAAATGGCAAAAGAGATAAAATATAGCGATGATGCAAGAAATGAATTATATGCAGGTGTTAAAAAATTAAATAATGCAGTAAAAGTAACAATGGGACCAAGAGGTAGAAATGTTCTTATTCAAAAAAGTTTTGGGGCTCCGGCTATTACAAAAGATGGTGTAAGTGTTGCTAAAGAAGTGGAACTTAAAAATACTATTGAAAATATGGGTGCACAGCTTGTAAAAGAAGTTGCGAGCAAAACTGCCGATGAAGCTGGTGACGGAACAACAACTGCCACTGTTTTGGCTCATGCAATTTTTAGAGAGGGATTGAAAAATATCACCGCTGGAGCAAATCCGGTAGAGGTAAAAAGAGGTATGGATAAAGAGGCTGCAGCTATCATATCCGAGCTTAAAAATATAGCTCAAGAGGTAAAAGATAAGAAAGAGATAGCTCAAGTTGCTACTATCTCAGCAAACTCTGATGAGAAGATAGGAAACTTGATAGCTGAAGCTATGGAGAAAGTAGGAAAAGACGGAGTTATAACTGTTGAAGAAGCTAAAGGTATCAATGATGAGCTTGAAGTGGTTGAAGGTATGCAGTTTGATAGAGGTTACTTAAGTCCATATTTTGTAACAAATAGTGAAAAGATGACTTGCGAGATAGACAACCCTTATATTCTATTATATGACAAAAAAATAACAAGCTTGAAAGATCTATTGCCGGTACTTGAGCAAATCCAAAAAACAGGAAAACCTCTGCTTATCATAGCTGAAGATATAGAGGGAGAAGCTTTGGCTACATTGGTAGTAAACAAACTAAGAGGAGTGCTTAATATTTCAGCTGTTAAGGCTCCAGGATTTGGTGATAGAAGAAAAGCTATGCTTGAAGATATCGCTATCTTAACAGGTGGTCAAGTTATAAGTGAAGAGCTTGGCAGAACTCTTGAGAGTGCTACACTTGATGACCTTGGAAGTGCAAGTAGTGTTATCATAGATAAAGATAATACTACTATCGTAAATGGAGCTGGTGATAAAAAAGCTATCGAAGAGAGAGTAAAAGTTATCAAAGCTCAGATAGAAGAGACTACAAGCGACTATGATAGAGAAAAGCTACAAGAGAGACTTGCTAAACTTAGCGGCGGTGTTGCAGTCATAAAAGTAGGTGCAGCAACAGAAACCGAGATGAAAGAGAAAAAAGATAGAGTTGATGATGCTTTGAGTGCAACCAAAGCTGCCGTTGAAGAAGGTGTTGTTATAGGTGGTGGTGCAGCTATCATCTTGGCTGGCAACAGAGCAAAACTTGACTTACAAGGCGACGAAGCCATTGGCTCTGCTATCGTTCAAAGAGCACTTAAAGCTCCACTTAAGCAGATAGCTGAAAATGCCGGATTTGATGCCGGAGTAGTTGCGAACGAAGTAGAGAAAAATGATGATCCTAACTACGGCTTCAATGCTGCAACCGGTGAATATGTAGATATGTTTAAAGCCGGCATCATCGATCCGGTAAAAGTTGAAAGAGTTGCATTACAAAATGCAGTATCAGTTGCAAGTTTACTTTTAACAACTGAAGCAACAATAAGTGAGATAAAAGAAGAAAAACCAGCTCCAGCAATGCCAGATATGGGCGGAATGGGCGGAATGCCAGGTATGATGTAGTACCCACTTATTGCAAATCCCTTGAAAAAGGGATTTGCAATCTTTAAAATATCACAACTGATTTCATATCGCTAAACTCTTCAAGAGCATATTTCGGTCCTTCTCTGCCTGTTCCACTTAGTTTTACTCCACCGTAAGGCTGTATATCAAACCTCAATGTAGGTATATCATTTACTACAACTCCACCACATTCAAATTCGTCTATAGCTCTTCTTGTTAAGCTCAAATCATTAGTAAAAATGGAGTATTGAAGTCCGTATGGAGAGTTATTTATCTTTTCTAAAGCTTCGTCAAAATCTTTTACTTTCACAAGAGAAACGATAGGAGCAAAAACTTCTTCACAAACTATCTTCATATCATCTGTAACATTTCCAAGAATTGTAGGATAAAACATTTTATCTTCAACACTATTGCCACATAATACTTTTGCACCCTCTTTAACAGCACTTTCTATCCAGTTGGTAGCTCTTTGTGCTGCATCAGTATTGATAAGCGGTCCTACAAAAGTATTTTTATCGTAAGGGTCTCCGACTATAAGTTTTTTCGTCTCCTCTACCAAAGCTTTTGAGAACTCCTCATACACCCCCTCTTGTACATAGATCCTTTGCAAGGAGATACAAACTTGTCCGGAGTTGTAAAATGATGCCATTGCACACTTTTTGGCTGCTGATTTAACATCACAACTATTTTCTACGAAAGTGGCAGCATTGCCCCCAAGCTCCAATGCTACTTTTTTGATACCTGCACTTTTTGTAATGATATTGCCCACTTGAACACTTCCTGTAAAGCTTATCACTCTTGGTATATCGCTAACCACTAAAGTACTTCCCACTTCGGCATCTCCGTAAACTACACTCAAGGCATCTTTTATAGCATATTTACTTTCTATAAATAACTTTGCAAACTTATAAGCGATCAAGGGAGCTTCCGGAGTCGGTTTGAGTACTACAGCATTTCCCGTAGCAAGTGCAGGAGCTATCTTGTGGGCTACGAGGTTTAGAGGAAAATTAAAAGGGGTTATAGCTACCACTACTCCACTTGGAACTCTTTTGTAAAAACTGATACTCTTTTTACCACTTGGCATGGCATCACTGTTGAAAGTTTCTCCGCTCAATTCGATAATGGCAGATATGGTTAATTTGATAGTTTCTATACATCTATCCACCTCTATCAAAGAGAATTTTATGGGTTTTCCAACTTCATCTGTGATAGTTTTGGCAAACTCCTCTCTTTTGCTTTCAAGTTTACTCGCAACATCTTCAAGCCACTTTACCCTTTGGCTAAGAAGAGTTTTTTTACTCTCTTTGAAAGCATTTTTAGCGATAAGTAGTGCTTTTTTAGCATCCTCTTTGTCGCACTTTGGACACATAGATACTATCTTGTTTTTAAAAGGATTTTTTATCTCTACCCACTCATCTTTACTACCCTCTTTACTACCGAAAAATATCTTTGCTTGCATAATTTTACCTTTAAATTTTTACATAATTTTAGCATAAAATGGTATAATCAAACTAAAAAGTGATTTTATGAGAGAGATTTTAAAAGAACATTTTGGTTTTAATGATTTTAAACCTATCCAAGAAAAAGCCATCAAAGAAATACTTGCAAAAAAAGATATACTTGTCGTACTCCCCACCGGTAGCGGTAAATCTCTCATATATCAACTACCAAGTCTTATGATGGACGGAATTACCGTCGTCATATCGCCTCTTATCGCACTGATGCAAGACCAAATTGCCGCACTTGAGCTAAACGGTATCAAAGCAAAGATGATAAGCTCAAACAATACCGCTCAAGAAAATGCAAAAACCATAAGCAAGCTACAAAACAAAAAGTTAAAGTTTTTGTATATAGCTCCGGAGAGATTTACCGATAATTTTATCTCATTGCTACAAAATGTAGAGATAAACTTCTTTGTTGTGGATGAAGCTCATTGTGTCAGCGAGTGGGGACATGAGTTTAGAGTGGATTATAGAAAATTGTCTCATCTTAAAGTGTGGTTTAAAAACACTCCCATAGCAGCATTTACCGCAACTGCTACAAAAATGGTACAAGATGATATACTTCAAACCCTAAAGATAGATAAAAACAACCTTCTAAGAGCAAAAACCACAAGAGACAATCTTTATATAACTGTAAGAAAAAGGGGATCAAACTCAAAAGAGCAGATAGTAAACTTTTTAAATAAACACAAAAACCAAAGCGGTATCATCTACTGCTTCACAAGAAACGAGACTGAAAAATTATCGGCATTTTTAAACAAAAAGGGCTTTAATACAAAAGCTTATCATGCAGGATTGCCCGTAAATGAAAAAAATCAAATCTTCAAATCTTTCAAAAACGACGAAATAGATACGATAGTAGCTACCATAGCCTTTGGTATGGGGATAGATAAAAGCAATATAAGATATGTCCTTCATACTTCTATGCCCAAAACCTTGGAAAACTACTATCAAGAGATAGGAAGAGCCGGAAGAGACGGGCTTATGAGTTATGTTTTGTTGCTATATTCCAAGTCGGATGAGATAGCAAAGAGAGCTTTTGTAGAGGAGTTGGAAGATAGTGAGTATAAACAAAATATTTATAAAAAACTTCATCAAATGTATAGATATGCTTCTACTTCACAGTGTCGCCATAAGTTTATAGCGAAGTATTTTGGCGATGAGGTAGATGAGTGTAAGAGTTTATGTGATAACTGTCTTAAAGAGGACAAACCGACTGTAGATATAACCATAGAGGCTCAAAAGTTTATCTCCGCCGTTATACGAACAGGAGAAAGGTTTGGACAAAATTATATCATAGATGTTTTAAGAGGCTCCAAGTCAAAAAGAATAGTGGATTTTTCGCATGATAAACTTTCGGTTTACGGGATAGGAGAAGAGTTTAGCAAGGAGCAGTGGGCGATAGTGTGTGAGAGATTGTTTGATGTGGAGGCTTTGGATATAGACAGTGAGTTTGGCAGCATAAAGATAAATGCCAAGTCAAAACAGATACTTAAAAAAGAGATAAGTGTCGATATAGCCAAAGAGGAGTTGGAGATAAAAAAAGCTCCAAAAACTCAAAAAAGCTCACAGCCAAAAGATGAGATATTTGAAAAATTAAGAGAAAAAAGAGCATCTCTTGCAAAGGAACAAAATGTTCCGGCATATATAGTCTTTAGCGATAAAACTTTGGAAGAGATGGCAAGAAAGCTACCTAAGACCAAAGAGGAGTTTTTAAGTATCGCAGGAGTTGGAGAGGCAAAACTTAAAAGTTGTGGGGATGATTTTATATCTTTGTGTAAAGAATTATCTATAGCAAAACCTAAAACTCTTGGAAAAACTTATCTTGAAACTCTATCTCTTGTCAAAGAAAATAAAACCCTCCAAGAGATAAGTGAGATACGAGAATTAAAGATAGTAACTATACTTCATCATATCGATAAACTATCTCAAGAGGCTTTTATAGACAAAGAGACAAAAGAGTCTATTATTAAGCCTTTAAAACAACAATTTCCAAAAGAGATAAAAGAGTGGATTGAACAAGGACTTAAAATTGAAGATATTAAAACTCTTAGAGATGAGTTGTCTAAGTATTTATATCTGTTTATGCCATCTCAAGATATTACTCTATAAAAATAGTTTCACCATCTTATAATTTCATCAACATCTATTGTAACAACTCTCCATGCCGGAATAATATTAGCAATGGTATAGGTTAAAGTGGTTTGTTTTTTTGCAACAATTTGTCTATTTTTTGTAAAGAAAAATATTATAAAGTAATTTATACTTTATAATGCATCTTTATACTCTTTTGCTTTTAATTTTGCCTTTTTTAAATAATTCATTAATTTTAGGCGATATATAATGTATTTTTAGTGTTTTACAGTCCAATATCTACTATTTAAATCTTTTTTCACACTATCTCACAAACAACTAAATCAAAACCTTTAAAAATCACTATTAGCGATTTATGGACTTTAAATTTTGTAGTTTGTTTGTATTGTTCTATCTGTTTTTTGGCTTGTTGTTTTATTTTTTCTAAGTCTGAATTATCATTTTTTTTCATAAATTTAAATTCTATTAAAATATTTGGAATTTCTTCATTTATATTTGGTGATTTTACTAAAAATATATCCGCATATCCTTGATTTAGTTCTATTTCACTTATTGGCGAATAAAGTCTTGTAGCTAAACTAAAATAGGTCATAAAAAACATTTTTATATCACTTTCTTGCGATACTAAATCTCTAATTGATGTATTTT
>JAMOOV010000182.1 GCA_027065125.1 Campylobacterales bacterium
ATTGGTCAATAGTACAATAAGTGATGTAAGTCGCAAAGAGAATATCTCAGAGACAAAGATAAAAGGAGTACTCGAAACCTACTATCCTGATAAGATAAGTTGGGATAGCTTTGATAATCTTGGACAGCTGGGCATCGACGAAATAGCCTTAAAAAAAAGGGCATAAAGACTTTGTTGTAATTATCACTTCTAGGGTAGATAATGAGATAAAAATATTAGCTGTACTTAAAGATCGTAAAAAAGCTACTGTTTTTGAGTTCTTGAAAAGTATTCCCAAAGAGCTTAAAAAGACCATAACTTCGGTATGTTCAGACCTGTATGATGGATTTATAAATGCTTCCAAAGAGGCTCTTGGTAAAAATATTAGGATTGTGATTGATAGGTTTCATATTGCAAAACTCTATAGAAATGTTGTGGACAATGTGCGTAAGCAGGAGATGAGAAAACTGAAAAAATCGTTAACTGATAAGGAGTATGCCGAACTAAAAGGGGTAATGTGGATAGTAAGAAAATCAGATGCCAACCTTTCACAAAAAGAGAAGGAGATACTGGATAGACTCTTTACTTACTCTCCAAAATTGAAAGAGGTCTATGAGTCTAGTAAAGAGTTAACTGCAATATTTGATAGTGAGACAAGTAGAAATGGAGGAATCAGACGGTTAAAGAATTGGATAAAGAGAGTCAATGAAAGTGGTATAACAGCTTTTAAAACCTTCATCACTACACTTGAAAAAAGAACAAAAGAGATAGCCAACTATTTTGTATCAAGAGAGAACAGTGGATTTGTAGAGGGACTTAATAATCGCATTAAAGTTCTTAAACGACGCTGTTATGGAATCGTTGATAGAGTGCATCTCTTTCGTCGTATCTCTTTAGATATTGGAAATTCTCATCCATTACCTGTTCAAATTCATGGGTAAAAAATGCGTTCACGGAGGAAATTAGAGTAAAAAAGTGCAGGTTTTTTTGAAGGAATATAGGTTTTAGGGGGCTTTTGAGGTAAATAAGTGGTTTGTTAGGTGTATTTTTCTTTTTTGATTTTCTTATGAAAGTATGATATTTAGGGATTTATTGGGTCACGGTAGATGTAGGAGAGCCCCCGTTGAAT
>JAMOOV010000183.1 GCA_027065125.1 Campylobacterales bacterium
AAACTCTTTTTACCATATCTTTGCACCCTTTTTTCATCAGCAAGTTTCCCAAGAGTAAACATATCTAACTCATATAATTTTATCGCTTCTTCAAATGTTACTCTTTTGTCATCTCTAATCTTATCAATCAAACTATCCATGTCGTCTCTTTATTAAATTTAGCGAGATTATACCAAAATTTAAAATAAGTATAGCTATAATTGTTATTAATTTAAAATTACAAAAGGAAAAACTAATGTTAGAAATGTTTCATCTTAAAGAGAGGGGAACGGATGTCAAAACGGAGGCAAGAGCTGGTTTTACCACTTTTTTAACTATGATGTATATAGTTCCGGTAAATGCTATCATTATGAGCAAAACCGGCATGGACATGGGAGCACTTATGACTGCTACCGCACTTATAACCATCATAGCCACCATACTTAACGGCATTTGGGCTAATACCCCGATCGCAATGAGTGTAGGAATGGGGCTTAATGCATACTTTACATTCGGCTTAGTTCTGGGGATGAAACTTCCTTGGCAGACGGCACTTGGTATCGTTTTTATATCCGGTATTATCTTTATAATGCTATCATTTACAAAATTTAGAATATGGGTAATGCAAAGTGTGCCTACCGACTTAAGAAGAGCTATAAGTGCAGGTATAGGAGCTTTTATAGCTTTTATAGGTCTTAAAGAGATGGGCATAGTTGTAGCTAACAAAGCCACTTTGGTATCCCTTGGCAATTTAAGCGAACCGCATGTATTGCTTGGAATATTCGGGCTATTGGTAGCTTTTGGATTTTATACTTGGAGAATAAAAGGAGCTTTTATACTTGCCATACTTGTAACTTCTGTTGTAGGCTGGGTTTTTGGGCTTGGGCAGATGCCTAAAAATTTATTTTCTATGCCTGTATCAATATCTCCGATATTTTTACAACTTGATATAATGGGAGCATTATCACTATCTTTACTTCCGGTTATTATCACATTTTTGATAACAGATATGTTTGATTCCCTCGGAACTCTTGCGGGAGTAGGATATAGAGCGGGTCTTTTCAAAGACGATTCCAAAGAGCTTCAAAAAACACTTGAGGTGGATGCTGTCGCTACAAGTTTGGGGGCACTTCTTGGAGTATCTACTACAACAAGCTTTATAGAGAGTGCAAGCGGTGTTGAAGAGGGAGGAAGAACCGGACTTACAGCCGTTTTTACCGGTCTATTTTTTATCTTTACTCTTTTTATGCTTCCTCTATTCCAATCAATTCCGGCAAATGCAGTATATCCCATACTTGTAATGGTGGGTGTTTTGATGTTTACAGAGCTTGGGCATATCAATTTTAAAGATATACCAACTGCAGTTTCGGCATTTATTATCACTTTGATGATGCCTTTAACATACTCAATCACAAACGGATTGTCTCTTGGTTTTATAGCATATCTGTTTTTACTTTTAATCAGAGGAGAATTTAAAAGGATAAACATAGGTGTCATATCGATAGCCATCATAGGCTCTCTCGTTTTTATCTTTCATTAGGATAGCAGATGAAATTTTACAGTTATGAAGAGTTTATAAAAGATGTAGAAATTATGGCTAAAGATCTTAAAAATTATGGATGCGATAGCATTGTAGCCATAGCAAGAGGGGGGATGACTTTGGGTCATTTCCTCGCCGAATTTATGAGTATAAGAGAGCTATACTCACTAAACTCCATACATTATGACGATCAAAAAAAACTTGACTATATAAAAGTTTACAATATACCCGATCTCTCCAAATCAAAAAAAGTGGTTATAGTGGACGATATCATTGATAGTGGAGAAACAATGCATGAGATAACCATTTTACTGCAAAAAAGATTTCCGGAGGTCGAGTTTAAAAATGCAGCGATATTTTATAAACCAACTTCAATAATAAAGCCCGATTTTGCCGTAAAAGAGGCACAAGAGTGGATAGAATTTTTTTGGTCTAAATCAAAAATTTAGGATATTTGTTTGGACACAACCCTATCTTACAAAATAGAAGATCTTATAGAAAAAGGTGCAAGTGATTTTGAGATATCCAAAGAGATAAAAAAAAGTATCTCCAAATATTTAAATTCACTTGATACTATTTTTAAAAAGAGCCAAGGCAAAGACTTTCTTGTAAAACATACAAAAAAGATAGACGAATTTATAAATACAACTTACAAATATGTCTTAAGGAAATTTTTTGGGGATTATCTGCCGTTTCAAAGTCAAATCCCCATCTCTCTTTTTGCACTCGGAAGTTATGGCAGAGAACAGTTGTGCATATATTCCGATATAGACCTTATGATCGCATATGAAGAGATAAGAGGATACAATATAGAGGAAATCATAGAGATATTTTTTCATATGCTTTGGGATGCGGGACTAAAACTTGGTCATAGAACACACAAGATAGAAGAGCTTTTTGATGCATCTTTGCAAGATATTACTATAAAAACCGCCTTTTTGGAAGCAAGATTTTTGTGTGGCTCGAAGATAACCTCTATGAAAGTTCAAAGAGAGATAGATAGAGTTAGACAACACAATCAAAAAAAGTTTATACTTGAACTTCAAAGGCTCAACCAAAAAAGATATAAAAAATTTCAACTGAGTATGGAGCCTAATATCAAAGAGGGAGCTGGAGGACTAAGAGATGCAAACTCTCTTTTTTGGATAGCCAACTCTCTATATCGTGTAAAAAATATAAGAGAATTGACACCAAAATACATCGAAGAGAATGAGTATAAAGAGTATAGAATTGCACTTGAATTTCTATTTAGAGTAAGATCAGCCCTTCATCTATCAAGCAAAAAGAAAAATGACATACTTAACCTTGAAAATATACCAGAGGTTGCAAAACTTCTCGGTTTTAAAAACAATAGACTTAAAAATGCTCAAATCCAACTGGTATCTCAAACATTAAGCTCACTTTGGACGATCAGAGTAACAACACAACTTTTGATAAGAAAACTCACAAAACAGATACTTTTTGATAAAAACAATATAACTCCGTTGAAAAATGGAAGAATTTCCGAAAAACTATATATATGTGAAAATAAAATCATTGCAAATTTAAACAAAAATCCAGACAAATATGAAAGCATGTTAAAAAAAAGTTTGATTTTTACCAATAAAAAGTATCATTTTGATACGGGTTATATAAACTATCTTAAAAAAACGAAATTTGACAAAAAAACCTCTAAAAAGATATATGAATTAAAAAAAGAGCTTTTTTTTCAAAAAAATATATTCTCTCTGCTTGATGCCTTTTATAAAGCAAATATTTTACAAGAGATATTTACACCCTTTAAAAAGATACTAAATCTACCCCAATTTGACGGATACCATCACTATCCCGTCGATATCCACTCTCTAAAAGCGATCTATCATCTTGAAAACATAAAAGAGAAAAATATACTCAAAATATATGAAAGTTTCACACCGGAACAAAAAGCGATACTTAAACTCGTCATTTTTTTTCACGATATTGGTAAAGGAAGAAAAGAGGATCATAGGATAGTAGGCTCTCGCATATTCAAAACTCAAGCTATACAATTAAATTTTTCTGAGAAGATGGTAAATATCGGTGTTATCCTGATAAAATACCACACCCTTATGAGCACCACCGCAAATAAAGATGACATATATAGCGAAAAAGTGATACTAAAATTCATATCCAAACTAAGAGATAAACTCGTTTTAAAAATGCTTTATATTTTGACATATTGCGATATCAACTCCGTAAGCGACACTCTATACAACTCTTTTACATCCTCTTTGTTAAAAGAGCTATATTATATATCACTTGATACTTTCGAAAAAGAGGAGTTGATAGACGAAACTTCCAGAAGACTCAGAAAAGAGAAGGCTTTAAAAAAACGAGAAGTTTTCATATCTCTACCGAAATATGCTCAAAAAAAGATTCTCTCCGTTTCATCAAACATATTTTTCATAAAACATAAACCCGAAACGATCATAGAGATATCAAAATGGGCGCTTAATTTAAAAGAAGAGTATGGCTATATAGTAAAAAACGATAAAAATCTAACCATATCCATCATTAGAAAAAATGAGTTCAATATAGGATATCTACTTGGAAAGTTGAGTCGCCTAAGCATTGCAAGTATGGATATATTTAAGCTCTTTGACGATATAAAATATTTCAAAATCGATTTTCTTGAAAAGGTCGATGAAGATGAGATATTTTTTATCAGGGAAATTTTGAAAAAATCTTTTGACATGAGCATAAAAATAGCATACAAAAAACCCACAATAACATCAGGCGATCTTGCATTTGATTGCGAACATTCACAAAGTTATGGTAAAATGATACTTCACACAAAAGATCAAAAAGCATTAATGGCTCATGTGGTATCTGTATTTGATGAATTTGGAGTGGATATCGCCACCGCTAAAATACAAACGATAAAAAATAGAGCTCACAATCTTTTTTTGATTGAAAAAAATGGAAATTTTTGCAATAATATAGAAAAAATAAAGGAAAAGATATGTGCGGAATAGTCGGGTATATCGGCAAAAGAGAGAAAAAAGAGATCATTTTAAACGGTCTTAAAGAACTTGAATACAGAGGATACGATAGTGCCGGTTTAGCCGTCCTCAAAGATAGTGAAATAGTACATTTTAAAGCTGTCGGAAAACTTGACAATCTAAAAGAAAAAACAAAAGATTTTAAAAGCGATGGGTCTGGTCTTGCCATAGGTCATACAAGATGGGCAACTCATGGCAAACCGACAGAACTAAATGCCCATCCGCATCTTGGAAAGTTTTCCTATGTTATCCATAACGGAATTATTGAAAATTATCAAGAGTTAAAAAAGGAACTTCAAGAAAAAGGTGCAGTATTTGTTTCTCAAACGGATAGCGAAGTTATAGTCCATCTATTTGAGGAAAATCTAAAAAATAGTAAACCGTTTGAAGCTTTTGAAAAAACTATAAAATCCTTAAAAGGAGCATATGCCATACTTCTTATCACAAAAGCCAATCCCGATAAGATATTTTTCGCTAAAAATTTAGTGCCTCTTATAGTAGGCAAAAATTCTCAAGACGAAATCTTTTTCAGCTCAAGCGATGCCCCACTTATAAATCTTGCGGAAGATGTAATATATCTTAATGATTTGGACTACGGATATGCCAAAAAAGGTAAGATAAAGCTTTTTAGCAACGGTAAAAATAAAAACTTGGAGTTCAAAAAACTTTCCGTCAGCAAACTCTCTGCTCAAAAAGAGGGCTTTAGATTTTTTATGGAAAAAGAGATATATGAGCAAAGTGCCGTTTCAAGCGAAACTATCATGGGAAGAATAAATGAAAACGATATAATACTTGAAAATATAGAAGATGACTTTTTTGAAGATATTAGAGAGATAACCATTTGTGCCTGTGGTACAAGCTATCATGCGGCTTTAACGGCATCATATCTACTTGAGAGAATTTCAAAAATAAAAACTACCGTCGAGATAGCAAGCGAATTTAGATATAAAGAGCCTCTGCTTTTAAAAGATACTCTTTTTATAGTTATATCTCAAAGTGGTGAGACCGCCGATACCCTGCAAGCTTTAAAAATGGCAAAAAATGCAGGGTTAAAGACTCTATCTATCTGTAATGTAGATAACTCATCTATTGTAAGACTTAGTGATAAAACACTTCTTACAAGAGCAGGTATAGAAAAAGGTGTCGCAAGTACAAAAGCTTTCACTACTCAAGTTCTTTTACTATGGATACTGTCTTTAAAAATAGCACTTTTAAAAAAGGAGATAGATAAAGATTTTTTCAAAAAAGAGGTTGAAAATATCTCTAAAGTTCCTACCGTCTTAAAAGTTGACGAAAAATTACACGAAAAGATAAGAAGACTCTCAAAAAGATATCTGCACGGACATGGCTTCTTTTTTATAGGTAGAGATATATTTTATCCTCTCTCTCTTGAGGGTGCTTTAAAATTAAAAGAGATAAGCTATCTTCATGCAGAAGGTTACCCTGCCGGAGAGATGAAGCATGGTCCCATAGCACTTGCCGATAGTAAACTATTTACCATCGCCTTAATGCCAAAATCTCTACTTTATGATAAAGTTAAAAGCAATGTTGAAGAATTAAGTGCAAGAGATGCCACCATACTTGCACTAAGTCCTTTAGAGTTTGAGATAGCTGATGATTTTATAAAGACAAAAGGATATGATCATCCTATGCTTGAATTTTTTGAAATGACTGTTATCTTGCAGTTGCTTTCTCTTGAGATATCGGTAAGACTCGGAAACGATGTAGATATGCCGAGAAATTTAGCCAAAAGTGTAACGGTAGAGTAGATAGGCGAAAAATAGCATATCAAGAATAATCAAAATATATAAAAATATTTTTTTATATACAGATAAAATAGATGTAGAGATAAAAAGTATCAAAAACCATAACGGTGTTTTTATCTCTACTGAAGATATATCAAAAGAAAAAAGTTTTAAAACTACTCCATCCAATACACCCCCATATCCAAATATATGCAAAAATAGCTCCAAAGGATAAAAAATCGTAAAAATAGCAGATAGCAAAGGAGACAAAAGCTGATAAGGGTTAAAACTACCAAATATATAATGAGCTATGGGCATCATCATAAAATATACCCATAAGCCGACAAGTATAAATATTTGCCAAGGTTTCAAGCTTTTAAAATAGTATAAAAATATAAAAATATAAAAAACTCCTGATATGGAAAACCAGAATGATATGGAATACAAAAGTTGCGGATAAAAGGATAATACTATCAAAATCGTCAATACAATAGATTGAAAAGATATTATCTCAATGTGTCTTATATAAAAAAAGTATCCGATACTAAGCATCACATAAGCTCTCAATAAAGAGGGCAAAAAACCGACAATATACAAATAACAAAAAAGTATCGCCCATGTAAGTGCCATCAAGTCAAGTTTTAAATTGCGATAAGGAAAATGTCTATCTTGAAAAAACTTATAAAAAGGGCTAAATATTAAAAACAAAATAGTAGATAAAACACCAAGGTGAAAGCCACTAATAGCCACAAGATGGGATATCCCTAAGTTTTGTATCTTTTTCCTTGCATTTTTACTTATAGAATCTCCTAAAAACAGTGTGCAAAAAAGTTCTTTTAAAAATACGGTCTTATGTTGCTTGGATATGTATGAGGAGATTATTGATTTGATTCCATTTTTGCAAGATATGATTTTTACTTTGTATATCGGAACAAAAAAGCCTTTTAAATAATTTTTAAAACCAATTTTATCACTTCTAAATCTAAATCTTATCTTGCAATTTTTTAAATCTTTTAAACTCTTTTTCCAGCTTATGCCATAAAATATCACTCCTGTTTTATCTTTTAATTTTAAAATAAAATAGGATTTTTTGGTTTTGGTGGTTTTATAAAATTGATTTATCACAATCGCAGTAGTTTGCTTATATTTGTAAGATGTAAAATCTCTGTAATTTTGATATTTTACAAAAAGATTTAAAAAAAGGATAAAAGATAAAAAAATAACCGACAAAAAGATATCTCTTTTCTTAGAAAAAAGAGACAACTTCAAATCATCCATTTACAATCCGGAATTTATCTCTATCTTTGTTTCTCTAACATCTTCATAAACTATCTCGGTAGGCATAGAGCTTTTATCTACAAATCTTGTACAGCTTTTTTGGAAAATAAGATCGGCCACACCTACAGGTCCGTTTCTGTTTTTGCCTATGATGATCTCGGCATCCTCTTCGGGTTTTGAGAAAAATGTACTTTTATACTCTTTTCCTTCCTGTCTTGCTTTCATCTCCTTCTCTTTCTCCTCTCTTATCCTATAGACATCATCTCTATATACAAAAAGAATAAGATCGGCATCTTGTTCAATAGCTCCCGATTCTCTTAAGTCACTTAACATCGGTCTTTTATCATTTCTGCTTTCAAGAGAACGGTTAAGCTGAGAAAGTGCAATGATAGGTATATTTAATTCTCTTGCTAAAAGTTTCAACCCCCTACTTATCTCCGAAACTTCCAAGTGCCTATCTTTATTTCCACTCGAACTCATAAGCTGAAGATAATCAATAATCGCTAAAGATATTTCCGGATGAGAAGTTTTGAGTTTTCTAAGTTTACTCCTGACATGATGGATATCCACAAGTCCATTATCATCCACAAAAAGCTTAGATTTGCTCATCTCATCCATAGCACTTGAAAGTCTGCTCCATTCATCATCATTTAAATCGCCAATCTTTAACTTTTGCATAGGTATAGAAGTTATAGAGCTGAGCATTCTTATCATCAATTGTTCAGCCGGCATTTCAAGAGAAAATATAGCAACACCCCTATCATCTTTTAAAGCCTTTTCGGCGATATTCAGAGCAAAACTCGTCTTTCCCATTGCAGGTCTTGCTGCTATGATAACAAGATCTCCCTCTCCAAAACCGGTAGTGAGTTCATTCAAATGTCTAAAACCGGTATCAACTCCTACTACACCGTGGTTACCTCTTTCTTTCATCTCCTCTATATGTTTGAGGGTGGACTCAACCATTTCAGGAGAATCTCTAAAGTCGCTACTGTTTGTTTCGGCAGTTATCTTATAAAGTTTTTGCTGTATCAAATCAAGCACATCTTTTGTGGGCAAATCTCTCTCTACGGCAACCTCTTTTATCTCGCTTGTTAGGGATATCAACTCTCTTTTTATGGACTTCTCTTTTATCTCCTCTATGTATGCAAAGATATTTGAGAGCGGATTTGCAGTCAAAACTTCAACAAAAGCCTCTTCGTCAAATCTATTTTTTTGTAGTAGAACTTTTTTTAAAAACTCTTCATCAAGAGGCTTATCTCCTCTTTCGCACTCAATCATAGCTTCAAAAAGATAGCCATGAAAAGGAAGATAAAAATCTTTAGGCTGTAACACTTCGGCAACATTTTCAAAAGTATTTGGATCGTATATGATAGAGCTTAGTACCGCTTTTTCAAGGTTTATGCTATTTAGTGTATCACTCATTTTCTATCTCCAAGACCGCTTTTTCAACCTCTTCGACAAGCCTATCTACCAAATGCTCTTCGTCAAGTTTTGCCACTATCTCGCCTTTTCTTATAATTAAACCCCCGTTTTTACCATAAGCTATCGCTACATCGGCACTTTTTGCCTCTCCAAGAGCATTAACAGCACATCCCATCACAGAAACATTTAAAGGAGTAGTTATGTGAGATAGCCTCTCTTCAACTTCTCCGACGGCCTTCACAAGGTTAGACTCTATTCTACCGCAAGTTGGACACGATATGATATTGACACCTCTCTTGGCCACTCCGCTATCTTTAAGTATAGCTCTTGCAACCTCTATCTCTTTTTCAAGTTCGCCTGTAATAGAGACTCTCATAGTATCTCCGATACCTTCAAGCAGTAAAGTTCCAAGGGCTATAGAGGATTTGACGGTTGAGTGAAACAAAGTGCCGGCTTCAGTAACTCCTAAATGAAACGGGTATGGAATCAAAGGTCTTAACATCCTGTATGCCTCAACCGTTCTCTCCACATCACTCGCTTTTAGAGATATTTTAAAATTGGTAAATCCAAGATCCTCAAGATATTTGATATTGTAAAGTGCGGACTCAACCATACCTTTTGCACTTTGACCGTACTTTTGCTCAAACTTATCTTCAAGGCTTCCGCTATTTACTCCTATTCGTATGGGTATGCCTCTCTCACTACAAGCTTTTACAACTTCTTTGACTCTTTTTTTGTCGCCTATATTGCCGGGGTTTATCCTGATACAATCCACAGTTTTTGCCGCTATCAAAGCAAAGCGATAATTGAAGTGAATATCAGCAACCAAAGGCAAAGAGATGTGTTTTTTTATCTCCTCCAAAGCATAAGCATCTTCATAGTCGGGGACGGCTACTCTTACTATATCGCATCCGGCAAAATGAAGTCTTTTTATCTGTTCTACGGTAGCTTTCACATCTCTTGTTTTTGTAAAAGTCATAGACTGAACACTTATAGGAGCATCACCGCCCACAGCCACATCACCCACATATATCTTTTTTGTTTTATATCTTTTTATCATAAAGACATTATATCAAAAACTAACTAAAAGATAGCGGGTCCATATCTATCTCGCAAAAATTTTCTCTACATAACGAAACAGCTTTTAAAATAGATGTGGCAGAATCCGATCTAAGAAGTATATTGTATCTATATTTTCCACCTATTTTTTCTATAACTGCTTCCCCACTTCCTACTATTTGAACACTTTTATCTTTATACTTTTTTATACATTTTAAAACTTTTTCCATTATCGCTATAGCTTTGTTTCTATCTTTGTGAGAGATAAGTACTCTAAGTAACTTTTTAAAAGGTGGATATAGCCCCTCTCTAAATTTTAACTCGTCTTTTAAAAATTTTTCATAATCCCCCATGTACTCTTTAAAAAAATCTTCATTTGAAGTTTGAAGTATCACTCTACCTTCTCCTCCTCTGCCACTTCTACCTGCTATTTGTACGGCGAGTGAAAGAGCATTTTCTCTTGCTTTAAAATCATTTTGAGATAGTATGCTATCGATACCAAGTATGACAGCTAATTCTATATTGCAATAATCATGACCTTTGCTTAGCATTTGAGTTCCCACAAGAATATCTATCTTTTTGTCATTAAAATTTTGCAATATCTCTTTTAATTTTTTTTCACTTTTGATAGCATCTCTGTCAAATTTTTCTATATTGGCATTTGGGAAGATTTTACAAAGTCTCTCTTTGACCTCCTCGGTTCCCATTCTAAAAGAGCCAAGATGAAGACTGTCGCAACTTGGACATTTTTGAGGAATTTTTTGAGCATATCCACAATAGTGACACTTTAAAATGTTATTATATTTATGAAGACTCATTCCTACAGAGCAAAATGGACATTTTATCACTTCTCCACACTCAAAACAACTTATATATTTAAAATTTGCTCTTGTAGGTAAAAAAATGATAGCCTGTTTTTTGCGAGATAAAATTTCAGCTATATTTGATAATATATTTTCACTTATATCGTCACTGCTTTTTTCATATATAAACTCTTTTGAACTTTTTATATAACTCTCTTTTAGTCTGTAACTTTTTAGTTTATAATAACTGTTTAAAGATGGTGTAGCAGAACCAAGTAAAACTTTGATACCTAAAACTTTGGCAAAATATATACTTAAATCCCTTGCATTATACCTTGGTCTGCTATTGGACTTGTAGCTACTGTCATGTTCCTCATCAACCACTATAAGACCAAGGTTTGGCATTGGTAAAAAAAGAGCAGATCTCGCTCCGGCAACAACTTTTATCGTACCTTTATTGATGCCATCAAGTATCTCTTTTTTTCTTTTTTTAGTGATTTTAGAGTGCCAAATAGCAAGCATGTCTCCAAAATAGATTTTAAGCCTCTTTTCCATTTGAGGAGTTAGAGATATTTCCGGTATCAAAAATATAACAGTTTGATTTTTTTCTACAATATTCTTAATTAGTGAAATATATATCTCTGTCTTACCGCTATTCGTATCGCCAAACAAAAGAGATATTTGCTCTTTTTTTACAGACAGAAAAGCTTTTTTTTGAGGAATTGACAAAACAGGAGCATTGAATATCTTTTTAATATCTTTAAAATCTTTTTGTATCGAAAATGGAACAAATAGTCCGAAAGCATCTCCAAGAGAACTAAAATAATAAGAGGAGATAAATTTAACTATTTTCAAACGGTTTTTCGGCAAAAACTCATCTTTTATACTAACTATCTCTTCACACTTAAATGATGGTTTTGATACTTTTTTTACAACAACACCACTACGACTTTTGCCTCTTAGTACAATATCCACATAAGTTCCCTCATCTATATCTTTTTCAGACATATATGTCAGTGGGTTTAAAGGGGAATTTAGTATGGAGACTTCGTAGTAATTTATAATTACTCCTCTTTAGCTATTGAGCTAATTCTTGACAATTTGCATTGCTATGATTACAATCAAAACTACCGGTAGTGCTGTTATAATCAAAACTTACATTCGCATCTTGGGTTATAAAAAATGCATATTTCTTTATAGCAGTTTTTACCCAGTGTCCATCTATGCCAATTTTAGAATATATGGGATACTCTAAGATATTTGATTTATTGCCATCATTAAAATAAAATAGTTTTTGATTGTTCGTATTATATGTGGCAACATTATCAAGTTTATCGGGATATGGTGTACTATCACCTTTTAACATATTTTTTGATTTTTGCAAAGATATACCGTTTCTTATAGCTGAAATTTGACTTTTTCCTTTTACCAAAACAGCATCATCTCTTGTCACCATAAGCTTAGGCATGGCAACAGCGGCGAGAATACCGATAACAACGATAACAAAAACAAGTTCAAGCATGGTAAAAGCAAATCTTTTAGATATATTATTATTGTGCAACCAAATTACCTCTTAGATGCACTTGGTATAGTTGAGCAGAAACCTCTTTTTGTAAATATTTGCACAAATTATTTGAAGCTCCGCTATTTATAAGACTAACATTCAAATCATCATTAGTAGCATTATGTATAATTTTTATTTTTATACAATCAACTCCACCCATTTTTATCTTGGTTTGATTCTCTTCATCACTTGCCATTCCGAATGAAACAAGTTCATCTACGGTATTGGACATTTTTGAAAGATTTGTATCTGTTGTGCCTTTTGAAGTGGCATATGAAGTTATCTCACCTATGATGTTGCCTATCTTCATCATTTTAGAGGCAACTTTAGCATCATCTCTCGTACCCATAAGTTTGGGGATGGCAACTGATGCCAATATACCTATGATGACTATAACAAATATAAGTTCTATCATGGTAAAGGCTGATTTCTGATACTTCATGATTTATCCCAACTTGAGTAAAAAGGTACGAAAATAAAAAACTTTACTTCCATACCGTATAGTTAAATCTTAAAAATTAAATTTTAGAACTTGACACCTTGTCCGGCTATAGTATAGTTAGCATCTTGTATTCTTGCTTTTACACCCTTACATATAGCTCCAGTTCCTGCACTTAAGCCTTTTACTTGCAACGAAGTAGAATTCACATCCAGTTCAATACAATTTTCTAATGTGCCTGAATCATCAGGTGTTTTTATTATTGCTTTAGCAACACCTGAGGTATTACTATCTGTCACTTGTCCTTGACCTTCCATAGTTTTAAGAACTTGAGACATTTTTGTCAAGTTGCTTTCTATTTTCCCTTGAGATGTTACATAGGCAGGTATCTCTCCGATAGCACTTTGAACTTCTTGGGAAATCGCTGCTACTTTCGCATCCGTTCTTGTAGCCATAAGCTTAGGTATGGCAACTGCTGCCAAAATACCGAGTATAACAATCACGAAAATTAATTCGATCATCGTAAAACCACTTCTTCTCATCTGAAACTCCTTAAAAATTTATTTAAAGATAATACATTTATTATCTTCGATATTTAAATAATATCTGAAGATAAATTAATATCATCTTAAATCTCTTATTTGCCATCCAATTTTTCTGATATACTGGCTATCTCTTTTTCAAGCAAAAACTTTTCATAGCTTTTTTTAACATATGCACTAAGAAGAGTTTTTACATCATTGTTTCCCTTTTTAGTAAAAGTTTTTTCTATCTCTCTTGCAAACTCCTTGGCAAATTCATCACTCACGGATATATCATATCTTTTAGCAGCTATAGAGATAGTTAATTTTTTCATAAAGTTACCTTGAAAGTACCTCTTCTATTTTGTTCAGTATCTCATCCCCCTCAAAATCAACACTACTCATTTTCTCTTCAAGTTTTCTGATGTGCAAATCTTTAGCTTCATTATTCGCTTTGACAGAAGTTAATTCATTTTTCAAATCCTCATTTTCTTTTTTCAAATCTTCATATTTTTTTAAAAGCTCATCAATCTTTACACTAAGTTTCTTGATTTTATTTCCTTCTTCTTCAAATAACATTCAAACCCCTTCTTGCAATCTTTTTTGATATAATACCAAAAAAACAATAAAATCAATATTTGGAATCACATGAATAAAAGATTTAAACTACATACTTCATACTCTCCTGCAGGAGATCAGCCAAAAGCTATAAAAAAATTATCTATGAGTATAAAAAGCAAAAACAGATACCAAACTCTTGTGGGTGTTACCGGCAGTGGTAAGACATACACAATGGCAAAGATTATCGAAGAAACAAATCTTCCCACCCTCATCATGACACACAACAAAACCTTAGCCGCTCAACTATACAGTGAATTTAGAGGTTTTTTTCCAAGTAATCATGTAGAATATTTTATATCCTACTACGACTACTATCAGCCCGAAGCCTACATACCAAGAAGTGATCTTTTTATAGAAAAAGACAGCTCAATAAACAGCGAACTTGAAAGACTAAGACTAAGTGCGACTGCCTCTTTGCTAAGCTACAATGATGTTATATGTGTAGCATCAGTTTCCGCGAACTACGGTCTGGGCAATCCGAACGAATATAAAAAGATGGTACAAAGCATAGAGGTTTCCCAAGAGATAAACCAAAAAGAGTTTCTTTTGAAACTTGTAGATATGGGATACAAAAGAAACGATAATTTTTTTGACAGGGGAGATTTTAGAGTAAATGGAGATGTTATTGATATATTTCCGGCATACAAAGAGGATGAAGCCGTTAGGATAGAGTTTTTCGGTGATGAAGTTGAGAGCATTTACTACTTTGATGTCTTAACCAATCAAAAAATAGGAGAAAATATAAATAAATTTGTCCTATATGCTGCAAATCAATTTATAGTCGGACAAGATAGACTCAAAGAGGCTATAAAGGAGATTGAAATCGAACTTGGAGAGAGGCTTAACTTTTTTAAAAAAGAGAATAAATTAGTAGAATATCAAAGACTCAAACAAAGAGTTGAGTTTGATCTTGAGATGATGGAAAGCACCGGATCGTGTAAAGGCATAGAGAACTATGCAAGATATCTTACAGGGAAAAAACCCGGAGAAACACCCTACTCTTTATTTGATTATTATGAAGCTATGGGTGAAGATTATCTTCTTATCGTGGATGAATCTCATGTGAGTTTGCCTCAATTTAGAGGTATGTATGCGGGAGATAGAAGCAGAAAAGAGGTTTTGGTGGAGTATGGTTTTAGGCTACCTTCGGCTCTTGATAATAGACCTTTGAAATTTGATGAATTTATAAACAAAGCTCATCAATTTCTCTTCGTGTCTGCCACACCCAATGAGTATGAATTAAATTTAAGTAAAGAAAATATTGCTGAACAAATCATAAGACCAACAGGACTTTTGGATCCTGAAGTAGAAGTTCTTGATAGTGACAATCAAGTAGAAAAATTGTATGATGAAATAAAAAAAAGAGTAGAAAAAAATGAAAGAGTTTTAGTAACCGTTTTAACAAAAAAGATGGCTGAAGAACTTAGCAGATACTACTTGGAATTTGGTTTAAAAGTCAAGTATATGCACAGTGATATAGATGCTATAGAGAGAAACCAGATAATAAGGGGTTTAAGAATCGGAGAATTTGATGTTTTGATAGGCATAAATCTTTTAAGAGAGGGGCTTGATCTACCCGAAGTTTCACTTATAGGGATACTTGATGCTGACAAGGAGGGATTTTTAAGAAGCGAAACTGCACTTATCCAAACTATGGGCAGAGCTGCAAGAAATGTAAATGGTAAAGTCATTATGTTTGCAAAAAGGATAACACACTCTATGCAAAAAGCTATCAATATAACGACAAAAAGAAGAGCTTTACAACAAGAATACAATAAAAAACACAATATTATCCCAAAAACCACCATTAGAAAGCTTGATGAAAATCTAAAACTTGAAGATTATAACGATACAAAACCAAAAAAAGAGAAAATACCTGCCAAAGAGAGGCAAAAGATCATAAAAGAGCTTAGAAAAAAGATGTTTGAAGCGGCAAAAAAACTTGAGTTTGAAGAGGCGGCAAGATTAAGAGATGAGATAGAGCAGTTAAAAAACAGTTAATTTTATCAGCATGTATTTATGGTATAATATATAAAATAGCTAAATCCAAAGAAACAATGAGGTCAAAAAAGTATGATAAATTTAAACAATCCGAAATATTACATAAATAGAGAATTGTCTTGGCTAAAATTCAACACAAGAGTTCTTGCCCAATCAAACATAGAAAAACTACCACTTCTTGAAAGACTAAAGTTTCTTGCCATATATGCGACCAATCTTGATGAGTTTTATATGATAAGGGTAGCTGGACTCAAACAACTATTTGCAGCAAGAGTGATAGAAAGCGGTCCTGATAGACTAACTCCATTGCAGCAATTAAGAGAAATAAGAGCATATTTAAATAAAGAAAAAATAGAACTTATAAATAGCTATAAGAGTATTGTCTCGAAACTAAAAAAAGAGGGGCTTTTTATCACGGAATATGACGAGCTAAGCCCAACTTTACAAAAAGAGGCCGATGAGTACTTTTTTGAACACCTATTTCCTATAGTGATACCTATAGCTGTTGATTCTACCCATCCTTTTCCACATTTAAACAACCTAAGCTTTGCCCTTGCCGTAAAATTGACGGATAAAGACAATAAAACAGAAACAAAATACGGAATGGTTAGAATATCAAGGGTATTGCCCAGATTTGTTCAAGTTGATGACAACCATTATATACCCATAGAATCACTTGTTATAAAACACATAGAGTCTCTTTTTCCTGGCTTTGAAGCAAAAAGTATAGCTTCATTTAGAGTTACAAGAAATGCTGACATTGTCATAGAGGAGGAGGAGGCAGATGATTTTATGGAGATCTTGGAACAAGGACTAAAGCTTAGAAAAAAGGGGGCTTTTGTTAGACTTGAGATATCAAAAGGGGCTGATGAGGATATTATAGAGTTTTTAAACTCTCATCTTAAAATCTTTCCAAGAGATATATACGAGTATGATATACCTTTAAACCTCGGAACACTTTGGCAAATAGTAGGCAATCAACACTTCGCTCATTTAACTATAGAACCCAACAAACCGAAACTTTTACCTCCATTTGAAGAAAATAGCTCTATTTTTGAAACGATAGAAAGGGGCGAAGCTATCTTGATACACCCTTATGAGAGTTTTGAGCCTGTAACAAAGCTTATCCAATCTGCCGCAAAAGATCCTAAAACTCTATCCATAAGAATGACTCTTTATAGAGTAGAAAAAAATTCTCCAATCATATCCGCCCTCATAGATGCTGCCAATAATGGCATACAAGTAACTGTTATGGTGGAGTTAAAAGCAAGATTTGACGAAGAAAACAATCTTGTCTGGGCAAAATCCTTGGAAAAAGCCGGAGCTCATGTAGTTTACGGAATCAGTGGATTCAAAGTACATGCCAAAATTACTCAAGTTATAAGAAAGATAGACAATAAATTAAAATTTTACATCCATCTTGCAACAGGCAATTACAACGGTGCGACGGCAAAAATATATAGCGATATCAGCTTCTTTACTTCAAGAGAAAATATAGTTACCGATAGCACCACATTTTTTCACATACTTACTGGATTTGCAAAAAAACAAAGACTCAAATATTTAAGCATGTCTCCTACACAGATAAAACCTAAGCTACTCAGTATGATAAATGGAGAAATAGCTCACAAAGAAAAAGGAAGAATTATCCTAAAAGCCAACTCTTTGGTCGATCAAGATGTCATCAAAGCTCTTTACAAAGCCTCTATGGCGGGAGTTAAATGCGATCTTATCATAAGAGGGATATGTTGCTTGAAACCGGGGATAAAAGGTATAAGCGAAAATATAAATGTCATCTCCATAGTAGGAAAATATCTTGAACATGCAAGAATTTACTACTTTGAACATGCCAATATAAAAATGTATATTTCAAGTGCCGATCTTATGCCGAGAAATCTTGAAAGACGGATAGAACTTATGAGTCCTATAGAAGATGACAAACTAAGCAAGACTTTAAAAGAGATACTTGATTTACAACTTGCAGATAATGAACTTAGTTGGGAACTTAAAGAAGACGGAGCATACATTAAAAAGAGAAGAGGAGTAGAAAAAGAGATAAATTCGCATGAAATACTTGAAATCTTTATAAATAAAATGTATAAATCTTTCTATAAAATAAGAACAAAAAAAGATAGCAATCTTGCAAAAAAATTTAAACAAAAAGGGGAAATATGATATATAAATATAAAAAAATATCACCCGTTATCAAAAAAGATGTTTTTATAGCACCAAGTGCCGACATAATAGGAAAAGTTTTTATAGATGATGATAGTTCTGTTTGGTTTGGCACAGTTATAAGAGGTGATGTAAACCATATAAAAATCGGTAAAAGAGTAAATATCCAAGATTTGAGTATGATACATGTAACCCATATGAGCAAAGATAACATAGATGGCAACCCTACTATCATAGAAGATGATGTTACCATAGGACATAAAGTTATGCTTCATGGATGTACTATCAAAAAAGGCTCTCTTGTAGGAATGAGTGCTACTATATTAGACGGTGCCGTTATAGGCGAAGAGTCGATAGTGGGTGCGAATGCTCTTATTACAAAAGGTAAAGTATTTCCTCCAAGAAGTCTTATAGTCGGTTCTCCTGCGAAAGTCATCAGAACACTAAGCGAAAATGAGGTGCAAGAACTTTATAAATCAGCAAAAAGATATGTTGAGTACAAAAATAGTTATTTATAAAAAATCTTTATAATAGTCATTAAGCAATTATTATAAAAAATAATAATTGCTTAATAAAACAATGGTATAATACAGTTAAAATAATGAGAAAACCTAAAGTTTTACAGTTTTTTAAAAAGGAGAATGCATGGCAAGAATAGTCATACTTGGTGGTGGTGTTTCAGGACATACTGCCGCAACATTTTTAGCCAAGTGGATAGGAACAGAACATGATGTGACTGTTGTTACACCAAATTCAAAATGGAATTGGATACCCTCTAATATATGGGTGGGTGTAGGCGGAATGACTGTTGAAAATGTTGTTTTTGAACTTGCTCCGATTTACCAAAAAGCTGGTATTGATTATAAACAGGCAAAAGCTCTATCCATACATCCTGAAGGTGGGCAGAAAGAAGCAAAGCCTTATGTAACAATAGAATACACAGATCCCTCGAAAGCAGGAGAGAAAGATACGATAACTTATGACTATCTTATCAATGCAACCGGACCGAAACTAAATTTTGATGCAACTCCCGGACTTGGAAATACACAAGGACAACTTGGCGAATATACCGTATCTGTTTGTACCGCTTCTCATGCAGCACATGCATCAAATGAACTTGACCTTGTAATCGAACAGATGAAAAAGGGAAAACATAAGAAGTTTTTGATAGGCATGGGTCATGGAATGTGTACTTGTCAAGGTGCGGCATTTGAATATGTTTTCAATGTTGACCACAAACTAAGAGAAGAAGGTGTTAGAGACAAAGCGACTATTACATATATAACAAATGAGTATGAACTTGGAGATTTTGGTGTCGGCGGTATGCATATAAAAAGAGGCGGATATATAACAAGCGGAAAAATTTTTGCCGAGTCTTTATATACTGAAAGAGCTATAAAATGGATAAAAAGAGCACATGTTAACAAGGTAGAAAAAGATAGAGTTCACTATGAAACACTTGATGGCAATATACTTGAAGAAACATATGACTTTGCTATGCTTATCCCTCCTTTTGCCGGTGCAGATATTAAAGCATATGATAAAGATGAAGAAGATATAACTTCAAAAGTCTTCAATCCCGCCGGATTTATGAAAGTAGATGCGGACTACACAAGTGGTTCAAAAGGATTTGAGAATTGGTCACCAAAAGATTGGCCCAAGACTTTACAAAACCCGGACTATAAAAATGTATTCGCTATAGGCATAGCATTTGCCCCGCCTCATCTCATCAGCAAACCTATGAGTTCTCCCAACGGAACACCCATCAATCCGACACCTCCAAGAACAGGTATGCCGAGTGCTATGATGGGTAAAGCGGTAGCTCAAAGCATAAAAGACATGATAGAGGGCAAATCCGACAAACCGACCCACACAGCCTCTATGACAGAAATGGGAGCAGCATGTGTAGCAAGTGCCGGAAAAGGACTATTTAGCGGAACGGCAGCAGCAATGACAATGTATCCGATTATTCCCGATTATGATAAATATGAATATGGAAGAGATTTAAACGGAACATTCGGCACCATAGGATTGGCTGGACACTGGGTTAAACACTTACTCCACCATGCATTTATATGGAAAGCAAAACTAAAGCCTTTCTGGACAATAATACCTGAATAATGAGGAGAAAAACATGAGAAAAATAGAACAATACACACAAAATGATTACACTCCGGTACCCGGAAAATTTACTATATTTATGAGAACTTGTATCGTTTGGCAATTTATCCAATTTTTATGGATAAACCTCAAAATGACGGTTCTTATCTTAAAATCTCACCACTAAAATCAAAGGAGCGACTTTTGGTGTCGTTCCTTTTTTCTTTTTTTACTTTTTTTCTTTCTTGACGGATTTGAAAAGAGTATCAAATCTTCCGTAGTTTCAACCTCATCCGGTATATTTTGTAAAGATATTTTAAACACTTCCAAAGCACTCATAGCATCAGCATAAGCTCTATGGTGATTTTCTATATCTATAGAAAGCTTTTCTTTTAAAAAAGACAATCCATACTTTTCGGACTCTATAGTCTTTTTGGCAAGGTCTATCGTACACAATCTTCTGTTTAACATTTCAGGTATATTAAATTTCTTGAAAGATTGAGAGATAAAATTATAATCAAACCTTACATTGTGAGCCACAAAAATGCTATCAGATAAAAACAATTTAAACTCTAAAAGCACACTCTTTAACTTAGGGGCATTTTTAAGATCATTTTTTGATATATGTGTTATCTTCTCTATATACTCGGGAATAAAATCACAAAAAACAAAACTTTCAAATCTATCTACAATTTTACCGTTTTTATATTTGATAGCTCCTATCTCAATCACTTGTGCCGTTTGAGGAGTATTTCCGTTTGTTTCAATATCTACTATGCAATAGGTATCGTTTTTATAATGTTCAAATCTACTTTTAGTATAAATTCTACCCTCTTTAACAAGAGTTGAAACTCCATTATGTTCTATAAAATCTATAGCCAAATCATATTCGCTATCGTCAATAATGAGTGAACACTCTTTGCATTTTTGTATAAATTGATCTTTAGAGATACCATCTTTTGAAGCCATCTTGTCAACTATTGTGTATAGTGTATCTATCATAAGTTTTTAACCGTTTCTATAAAATCATATATCTTTTTATGCTCTTTTTTACCTTTGGCTTTTTCAACTCCACTACTAACATCAACTCCGTAAAAGCCGTATCCCTTTAACTCTTTGACATTTTGTCTATTTAATCCTCCTGCGATTATCATCTTGGAGCAATCAAGCCCATCAAACCAATCAAGCTCTATCCTTTTGCCTTCTCCTCCATAACTATCCACAAAAGCATCAACTATCATATACTCATCCGTTTTTAGCCCAAGTAATTCCTCTTTGGTTTTAATCCTTGCCACCTTTATATAGTCACATTCCAACTCTTTATAAAAAGGCTCTTTGGCATCAAAGTGTATCTGGGCCAAGCTCATTTTACTCTCTTTCATGATAGTGTTTACACTTTTGGAAGACTCATTAACAAAAAGTCCAACTTTTTGCACAAACGGAGGAAGCTCTTTTACGATCATTTTTGCATCGGACGGAGAGATGTATCTTGGAGATTTAGGGTAAAAGACAAAGCCCAAAGCATCCGCCCCTGCCTTGCAAGCCACCAAGGCATCTTCTATATTTGTTATACCGCATATCTTGACTTTTAACATATGGTTAGACTTTTAGGCTCTGTATCGCTTTTTTATAATCTCTTTTAAAGACATAGCTGCCGGCAACAACTACATCCACACCCGCCTCTTTCAACTCTATCACATTTTCATTATTTACTCCACCATCAATCTCTATGAGTGCATTTGAGCCTTTTTTTTCGAGTAAATCTTTAAGTCTTTGAGCCTTTTCTATTACCGAAGGTATAAACTTTTGTCCTCCAAAACCGGGATTGACACTCATCAAAAGCACCATATCAAGATTGTCCAAAAGGTACTCGACACTTTCCGGAGGAGTGGACGGATTTAGCACGATAGCGGGTTTTATACCATAATCTCTTATCTTTTGAAGAAGTCTATGAGGATGCTTTTCCTCTTCGATATGAAAAGAGATATATCTTGGCTTTAAAGGAGCAAATATATCCACAAAGAAAGTATTATTTTCCACCATCAGATGCACATCAAGAGGCTTAGTCGCCACCTTACTAATGCTCTGAACTACTGCAGGACCAAAAGTAAGATTTGGCACAAAATGTCCATCCATCACATCTATATGTATCAAATCAGCTCCCGCTTTACATATATCTATCGTTTCTTGCTCCAGTTTACCAAAATCACAAGAAAGCATACTTGGTGCTACTAACATAATTCTCCTTATTTGCTTAAAAAAAGTTTCAATTTTTCTCCATCAAAATCCAATTCAACAGAAACTCCCTTTCTGTCTCCAAAAAATTCCAATACCTGTTTATTGTCTCTAAAAGCCCTTGGCAATGTCGTTTCAACATCTATTTTATATAGTTTAAAATTTGATTTGATTTTTGATGAAACGATATTGGCATATTCTACCAAACCATCATATATCTCATCTTTAGAATTTTTGTCATTTATAAAAATTTTACAAGTTTCCAAAAGAAGATTTTTTGAAAAAACCATGGTAAGCATAGCATTAATAGCCCCATATATTCCAAACAATGCAACAAAATATTCCGCATCATCTTTTATAGATATCTTATCAACCACAACATTTATCTTGTTGCCTTTTTTTTGAGATAGCATTTGTGTAATATGGATAGAAGTATCTACAAATGTATTTATATGAGCAATGATATCCTTTGTCAATTTTGTACTTCTTTTGGGTGTTCTTCCTCCCGAAAGAGCCTCTTTCTTGATTTCTTCATCTTCATCAAATTTTTCCATATTTTCATACAAAAGTATCCCTGAATCCTCCAAATCATTTTTCAATCTATCACTCAATTTTCTATTATCCACTCCCACCATACAAAATGTCGTACCATACTCTGCACCAGCAGTTGAAAGTTTGGCTAAAAAATTAACACCATGGATATTCATAGAAGAAACCTTTGTGATATCAAAGACAAAAACTTTAAAACCTACCCTCAATAGATTATTATGGTAATTTATATCAAATTTTTTGACCATTGTAGAGTCTATAAAATTCTTCAAATTGTAAAATATAATATTTTGTTTAATATACACATCTATCTTAGGATCGGCATTTGCTATATATGAAAGATTGACAACTATGCCATATTTGGTGTATTCATCTTTTTTTTCCAAAAATTCGACTGTATCTTTAGCTACATAGGGTTTATATCCCACCTCATATAGCTCAATGGCAAGTTGATTTTTTTGCTCAGCATCGTCATTATATATCAAAATCTTTTGCTCATTATCTACTTTTTCATCAAAAAACAGAGATAATACTTTTAAATTTTCAAAAAGAGAAAAATCAAGTTCCTTTTCAAACATAGATAAAATCGTTTCATACTTTTTTTTATCATATTCACAAAATCCGATAACACAATGAATTTTATCTTGTATGCTTTTAATAGCCAAGAGTAGTATCGATAAACCTTTTTTATTAAAAAATATCACCTTTTTCAATGATACAAAAACCGCCTTTGGCTTTCTTGATATAGTAAAGCCTATATCCGCAGGCTCAATGATGCTACTTGCATTTAAACCATCAATAAATCCTTGAGGATAAAAAATGGCACTATTTTTTTTTATTACCGGTCTCATTTTTCTTCTACTATATTCATAAAATTCGGATAAATATCTTGAACAAATTCGATATCAAACTCGATAAAATCATTAAGTCCTGCTTGGATAAATTTTGGCTTTGACAACTCATAAAACATCAATAAATATAAATATTTTGCAAGTTTTGACAATATAGTACCATCTTCTATTTTTTTAGATAAATATTGTATAAATTTTATCGATTCTTCACTTAGTTCCCATTTTTTACATATTATTTCAAATATATCAAAAAGCTTTAAACCGCTCATTTTATACAACAACTCATTGTAACTTATATCTTGGTAAGATTTAATTATCTTGACATCTTCAATATTCTCTTCAAAAATCTCTTCACAAACAACCAAAGATGCCGGTAGCAATGAAACTATTGATGCTATATGTATTTTATTATAATCAAGTGATTTTAATATATTATTCCAATTATACATAAGACTTGATTGAAGCAACTGAAAATCAGCATTGTTTATCTTGAAAACTTTCCATTTTTTCGGCAAAATAAGCGATGTATAATATGCATTTACCACTTGAGATGCCCTCTCTACTCCCAATATACCAAATATTTGATGGATATCTTGAACATAATTTCTAAATCCAAATATAGGTTTATTTACCATATCGACGAGATAATAGACAAATGCAGGATCTAAAGATGCAGAGTTTGCGGCTTTTGTCAAGTCGCCACTCTCTAAATATTTTGCACAATCTTTGACATTTTTGGGTAAAGCTGGGATTTTTTTAATAAATTCATCAATTTTTTCTTTAATCATAAATGTATTTTACCTTTTATTTTATAAAAAAATGATTATGCGGTCTTTTTAAGCAATATTTTTGTTAATTTTCTATATAATTGCCAAAAAATTTTAAGGATTTCAAATGGCAAGAAGATGTGCAGTTAGTGGAAAAGGTCCCATTGTCGGAAACAATGTAAGTCATGCCCACAATAAAACAAAAAGAAGATTTTTACCAAATCTAAGAACTATCAGAATTACACTTGAAGACGGTACAAGAAAAAAAATCAAAGTAGCCGCATCAACTCTTAGGACAATGAAGAAAAATTCATAATCCTACTACATTAAGGAGGTTGTATTGAGCATTATCTCAAAACTCAAACACCTTCTTAATTGGAGACAACCCTCAAAACCTCATATAGATTTAAATCAAGAATTATACTATCAACTTGGTCCCTTTAGGCTTCCATTAATACTAACCATCATATTGATGATGATAGGAACTCTCGGCTATATGGCTATAGATAATTTTAAACTTATGGATGCCATATATCAAACAGGTATCACATTTACAACGGTAGGCTATGGAGAAATAGCTCCCATATCCAAAATAGGCAGAATTTTTACCATAACTCTTATCATAGTTGGTTTTGGAATATTCTCTTTCTCCGTGGGTATCTTGATAGAAGTTATAAACAAGGGTGATCTTTTAAAAATATTGAAGGAGAGAAACATGCTCTATAAAATAGCCAGACTAAACAATCATTTTGTTGTGTTTTATCATAACAATTTTACAGTAGAACTCTCAAAACAGTTTAGAGAAAACCATATCCCTTTTGTAGTGGTAGATCAAAATAAAAATTTAGAAGAAGAAGCAAAAAAATATAAATATCCTTACCACATTATAGAAAGCCCCCACTCCGATAATGCCATACTCAAATCACACCTCTCAAGTGCAAAAGGAGCCATAACTCTATCTTCTAATATAGCAGACAATATAGCTATTATATCAACAATCAGACTTTACGAAAAAGAGATAAATAGAAAAAAACCTTTCCAAATCATGACATATGCAAAAAGTATCAACGATATAGAAAAGTTAAAAAAACTTGGAGCCGACACCGTAGTCTCTCCTGCAAAATTGATGGCACAAAGAATCAGTGCAGTCAGTGTTAGACCCGATATGCAAAATATACTTGAAGAATTTTTGTATAAAAAAGATACACCTCTTGATATAGAAGAGATAAAAGTACCCAATTACTCATGGCTAAGACTAAAAAAGATAAAACAAGCAAAATTCAGAAATACTTTAAATGTCAGCATAGTAGGCATACGAGACAAACATGGTAAATTTATCGCTATACCAAACGGCGACACAATCATACTCAGCAATTCTACACTACTTGTTATAGGACCAAGTAAAAATATAACATTAACAAAACAGTACATAAATAAACGGCAAAGACCTACCGAATTAAAATAACAACCAAAGGAACAAATATGTTTAAAATAATATCTTTAAAAAATGGATTGGATAATGTAGAGGGTTTTTACTCTCAAGGGATAAATGCAGGATTAAAACAAAAAGGAAATGATTTTGCTTTTATAAGATCTGAAAAAGAGTGTGATATAAGTGCAGTTTTTACTTCCAACCGTTTTCAAGCCGCACCTATAAAGCATTTTAAAAAATATCCAAAAAATTTTAAAAGTGATTTTATACTCATAAATTCCAAAAATGCAAATGCTTTAACAGGAGAAAAAGGTATAGAGGATATAGATGATATATTGAAACATATAAAGATAAAAACAACAAATCCCATCATGAGTTCCACGGGAGTTATAGGGTATAGATTGCCAAAAGAGAAGATGATAGAAGCTTTAAAAAAATTTAACTTTGATAAAAAAGAGAGTGATTCCACAGCAAAAGCCATCATGACAACTGATACCTTTAAAAAAGAATTGTGTCTAAAAGTTATATTGAAAAATAATGAAAGCTTTCATATAGCTTCTATATGCAAGGGTGCAGGTATGATAAACCCAGCCATGGCAACAATGCTTTGCTTTATTTTAACAGATGCTGATATCCCAAAAAACGACATGGATAAACTTTTAAAAGAGTCAGTAGATAACTCTTTTAACACCATAAGTGTAGATGGCGATACTTCTACCAATGATACTGTTTTTTTACTTAGCAATAAAATGTCTAAAGCTTATAACAAAGATGCTTTTAGAGAAGCTTTAAATATATTGACTAAAGATTTAAGTCTGCAGATACTAAAAGATGGAGAAGGCTCTACAAAAGTTGTAGCTTTTGAGGTAAAAAATGCAAAAACAAGAGAAGATGCTAAAAAAGCCGCAACCTCTCTTAGCAACTCTTTACTTGTCAAAACTGCAATATTCGGAGAAGATCCAAATTGGGGCAGAATAGCATCAACTATTGGTGCAAGCAATATAGATGCAAAAGAGGATAGGCTTGTTATCATGTATGACAATATAAAAGTTTATGACAAGGGTGTAAACTTGATGGATAAAAACACGGAAGACAAGGCATGTAAAATAATGCAAAAAGAGAGTTTCAAAATTATTTGTGATTTAAGTCAAGGAAACTTTTCATATACTGCTTACGGATGTGATTTGAGTTACGAATATGTAAAAATAAATGCGGATTATAGAACTTAATATAAATTCTTAGCCATTTTTAATCGATATAAAGATATAATATACTAAATTTTACAAGGAGAATAGATGCTACACGAATATAGAGATATTGTCAGCAAATTAAAAACTGAGAATGCTCACTTTGCAAAAGTCTTTGAAAGACATAATGAGCTTGACAAACTTATCGCTGAAGTTGAAGAGGGCAGAGAACATATGAGTGATTTTGAACTCGATAAGCTAAAAAAAGAGAAGTTGCTTCTAAAAGATGAAGCTTATGCCGCTATTTTAGAGTACAAAAAGAAAAATGAAAAATAAAAGGGCTTTTCGCCCTTTTATCATCTAATTTTTTTCCAAAATAAAAAATTATTTTACATGATAAAAGTTGCTATTAACGGCTTTGGTAGAATCGGAAGATCTTTATCAAGAGAAATATTAAAAGACAAGAGATTTGAACTTGTCTTGGTTAATGATATATTTGATATAGATATGATGAAATACCTTTTTAAATATGATTCCGTTTATGGCAAAACTTCTCAAAATATAGATAATATTTGCTTTACATCAAACAAAAACATAAAAGATTTAAAACTGAATGATATAGATATACTTTTTGAGTGTAGTGGTGTTTTTGCCACCAAAAAAGAACTTCAAACTCATATAGACAACGGAGCAAAAAAAGTTATATTAACCGCACATTCAAAAGATATACCAAACTACATAATAGGCATCAATGACAATGAATATAGCAATGAAGATATTATATCAGGTTCCAGTTGCACGGCAAATTGCATAGTTCCGGTATTAAAAAGTATAGATGAAAACTTCGGTACCAAAAGATGCAATATAACTACTATCCATAGCTATACCAGTGAACAAAACTTACTTGACGGTAAAAATAGCGATACAAGAAGATGCAGAGCTGCTCCGACCAACATAATACCTCTTTCAAGCAATGCCACAAATACAACATCATTCTTTTTGCCACATTTGAAAAATAAAATTTACTCTACAAGCATTAGAATTCCTGTTGAGAACAGTTTGCTGATTGATTTACACATAGAGTTATTAAAAAAATATGATTTATCGAAGATAAAAGAGTTGTTGATGACTATTTCAGGTAAAAACGGGATTAATTTCTCTTGTGAAAATATTGTCTCAAGAGATATTAGAAATTCCTCTTTTTCATCTATCATAGACGAAAAATTTACACAAATTGTAAATAAAGATTTTTTAAGACTATTTTTGTGGCAAGACAATGAACACGGCTATATTAAAAGGGTTTTAGAACTTGCATGCAAAGCGAACTATCATGAAAAATAAAGCGATTTTTATTACCGCTACCAATACAAATATCGGAAAAACATATACCGCTCTTTTGCTTCTTGAAGAGTTTGCAAAAAGAGGATATAAAGTTGGAGCTTTCAAGCCCATTGAAACAGGAGTCGAAGATATTCCAAAAGATGGATTAAAATTGCTTAAAAAATCAAAACAGTTAAATCCCGACTTTTACTCTATAGGCATAGAAGATGTTACTCCTGTTACATTTAAACTTCCTGCTGCACCTTTTGTCGCTAAAAAAAATAACTTTATTGATTTTGAAAAAATATCAAAAGCCTTTGAAAAAATATCAAGTATTTGCGATATTGTCATAATAGAAGGTGCGGGAGGAATTCTTGTGCCTATTGATGAGAATTTTTTTATGATTGATTTTATAGATTTTTTCAATGCAACTCCTCTGCTTATTACACACGACAAATTGGGATGTATCAACGATACACTCCTTTCAATCAATATATTTCAGCAAAAAAAGATACCATTTGTTTGGTGTATCAACAAAAGAGATAATTCGGAGAACTTTAAAATAATTACTCTAAGCTATTATCAATATAAATTTAAAAATATATATTTTCTTGAGAGCAATATCGAAACAATTGCCGACAAATTACTAATTACTTAATTTCATTAAACATTTTTTTAGCAATATCATTATATA
>JAMOOV010000184.1 GCA_027065125.1 Campylobacterales bacterium
CAACTCCCGGATCAATGATAATGTCTTTACCATCTTTTGTAACGATATAACAGTTTGTCTGATATGGTCCCATTGGTTGAACTTTTATTGTCATATTCATCTCTTTTTTAGTGAAATTATAGCATGATAATAGTATGAATTTTTATAAAGAATTAGAGTTAATAATAGAAGCAAAAGAGCCAAAAGAGAAATTTGATCGTTTTTATACTTTTTATAATGTATTTCAAAAAGAGGAGATCATTTTTGAAGAGTTTTTTGTGCCTAAAAAGTTTGACGTACCCTCTTATATGGATATATGCACAGTTGTACCTCCGCAAAAGGTTCCAAAACGTTCTAATCTAACAAGTAAAGAAGGGCAGATCAATTTACTTCATGCTGTAGTACATATTGAGTACTCAGCTATCGATCTTGCACTGGATGCAGCCTATAGATTTGTAAATATGCCATATAAATATTATAGAGATTGGCTTGAAGTTGCAGAAGATGAAATACGTCACTTTCTTATGCTTGAAAAACTGTTACACGATCTAAGTTCTAGTTATGGATCTGTAGCAGTTCATAATGCACTCTTTGAAGCAAGTCAAAAAACACAAACACTTTTAGAAAGGATGGCTGTTGTACCTCGTTATCTTGAAGCCAATGGTCTTGATGCCACTCCAATGATTCTTAAGAAACTCCAAAAACTGCCAAAAGATAAGATGAAAGAAAAAATCATTGATAATCTAAAAATTATTTTAGAAGAAGAGATTGAGCATGTAAAAAAAGGAGATATTTGGTTTAAGTATGCCTGTGAGCAAGAGGGGGTGGATGAAAATATCTATTTTGATATCATTGCAAAGTATTATCCAAGGGGATTTTTAAGACCAAATGATCTCAATATTGATGCAAGACGTGAAGCTGGGTTTTCCTGTTTAGAATTAAAAGTGATGGCAAAAAGAGAAGTCTGCTAAGAGATTCTCTTTTTGCAATTTTTCTATCTTTTATAAAGGTAAAGACCAACTGCCTGTAATTTTTTACCATTAAGATTTGAACAGAGTTTGTTTTCTACGATAAAAGCTTTTGCCTGTGCTATGGAGTCAAATTTTTTCTCTGTTTTTTGAC
>JAMOOV010000185.1 GCA_027065125.1 Campylobacterales bacterium
TTTTCCTATAATAATGGTATAAAGATACTTCAAAAAATAAATCTCAAGATAGAAAAAGGAAAAAAAGTGGCTATAGTAGGGGCAAGTGGTAGTGGTAAAAGTACCCTTGCTCAAATCATAGTAGGGTTTTACCCTTTGAAAGAGGGTGAGCTTTTGATAGATGATATAAATGTTAAAGAGATAGGTCTTGATATTTTAAGAGAGCATATATATCTCGTTTTACAAAATCCTTTACTTTTTAATGATACGATACGATTTAATTTAACTCTCGGTAAAGATATAGATGATGATAGAGTTATTGAGGCATTGAAAAAAGCACAACTTCAAGATATGATAGAATCACTTGATAAAGGGCTTGATACGAAAGTTGGAAAAAATGGTGTTAAACTCTCAGGCGGACAAAGGCAGAGGATAAGTATAGCCAGGATGATCATCCAAGAACCAAATGTAGTTATACTTGATGAATCTACAAGTGCATTGGATATTCATACCGAAGAAAATCTTTTTGAAGCTTTAAAAGATGTTTTAAAAGAAAAAACCACTATAATAATAGCACACAGATTGAGTACCATTAGACAAGCGGATTATGTATATATGCTTGAGAATGGAACGATCATAGAAGAGGGTACATTTGATGAATTGGTGGAAAAAGAGGGTAGTTTTTCCAACCACATAAAAGGAGACATGAGATGAAAAAAAGTATAGCAAAGATAATTTATATATTGATGATTTTTTTTGGATTAAACCTTTTGGCCGGACAAAATCAAGATAAAATAATCATATCTTCTGCAAATATTATACATTCTATTATGAAGATACCGGAGCAATCCATACCTCCGAAGCTTTTAAGAAATGCAAAAGCTATTGCTATAATACCGCATGTGATAAAAGCAGGTTTTGTTATAGGCGGAAAGTTCGGAAGAGGTGTTTTGATGATTAAACAAAGAGATGGTATGTGGAGTCCCCCATGTTTTATAAATCTAACAGGAGGCAATATAGGCTGGCAAATAGGTGTTCAATCTATCGATATAATCCTTGTTTTTAAAAATAGAAGAGGAGTTGACGGTATTATAAGCGGTAAGTTTACGATTGGAGCCGATGCCGCAGTAGCGGCAGGACCGATTGGTAGAAATGCTTCAGCGGCGACGGATGGCTCATTAAATGCAGAAATTTATTCATATTCAAGAGCCAAAGGTCTTTTTGCCGGTGTTGCCCTTGACGGTTCTGTATTGTCTGTCAATGATGACTATAATGAAATATACTACAAAAAAGATGTATCTCCTACGGATATATTTAACAAATACCGTATAAATATACCAAAGAGTGCAAGAGTTCTTATAGATACGGTATCAAGATATGCGAGATAGTTTTGAGCGATATATTTAATTCATTATCCACCTATGGATATGTTATCCTATTTTTATACTCTTTCGGTGGCGGTTTTTTTGCTCTTGTGGCTGCAGGGATACTTTCGTATGCCGGCAAAATGGATATAAGTACAAGTATAGCGGTAGCATTCATTGCAAATTTTATAGGCGATACCGTTTTATTTTATGTGGCAAGATATAACAAATCGGTAGTTATGCCATATATTCAAAAGCATAAAAGAAAGTTGGCTCTTAGCACGATAATGATGAAAAAATATGGCGATAAGATCATATTTTTTCAAAAGTTTTTGTATGGCTTTAAGACACTTGTTCCAATAGCTATAGGTTTGACAAGATATGATTTTAAAAAGTTTACCATATACAATATCTTTTCGGCTCTTGTCTGGGCATTGGCTTTTGGTATGGGTAGTTTTTATAGTGGAAAATACTTACTTGAACTTGTTGAATTTTTAAAAAGCCATATATGGATAGCTCCTGTTTTAATGATAACATTACTTGGCGGAGTATGGCTATATATGGAAAGAGCTACAAAGAAAAAATAATTAAATACTAAAGCAAATACACATATTATCGACCTCTCAAAATACCACTTCTCCAATTTTTGAAAATATGTTAACTAATTCATTTAAAAAATTGTCTATAACTTCTACTATTATCATAATAACTCCTATATTTTACATATCACAAAATAGCAATTCCTGTGATATCAATAGATTTTACTCACACAAAGCACTAATTTGTTAATTCAAAAATGATTAACGAAATCTACCAATACCCCTTAAAAAGCATTTTTTGTTCCTTTTTTTAAAAATAAGATTGACATTGTAAAAAAATTAAAAATTAATTTTGGATAGATTTTTGGGATTATGAGACCATTACACAGTAATCCCAAGGATAAAATTTTGAGAATAAATGTATATGTCAAATAAACATTAATTTTTGAATTATCATAGACTTATATTGGTTAGTATATGAAATCAAAAAATTTTATTTAAAGAATCTATTTTAGAAACTATATCTTCACTCCCTACTATTTCGCTAACAAGAGAGATTCTTGTAGCTCCGGTTTTTGCGATTTTGTTTATATTGTGTTCTTTTATTCCGCCTATAGCTACAAAAGGGATATTTATATTTTTTACGACAAACTCAAGATACTCCAAGCCAACCGGAGCTCTATCTTTTGTGGTTGTTTTGAAGATAGGGCCTACTCCTATATAATCGGCTTCATTTTTAACGGCATTTATAGCATCCTCTTTACAGTGGGTTGAAACACCTATGATCATATCATCCCCGACTATTTTTCTGACATCTTTTATATCCATGTCATCCTGCCCGACATGCACACCATCAGCCTCTACAAGCAAAGCTATATCGACATGGTCGTTTACTATAAAAACAACTGCATTATCTTTGCATATTTTTGCTATCTCTTTCGCCTCTTTTACTTTAGCTTTTAAACTTTTGAATTTTTCTCTATATTGGATAATCTTAATACCACCTTTTATCATCTCTTTTACACACTCTATATTGCTTTTACCATTGGCAAAATTTTCCGCCGTTATACCATAAATCCCTAAAGGTATCTCTTTTTTCATTTCAAAATCTCCTTTTCACTTCTTATATCTCATTCCTCGCTTCCTCTCTCTTCTCCCGCTCCTATCTCCACCATCCAATCTTTAAATACTGGCTGATAACCTCTATGTTTTATCGCTTTGACTATCTCTTTGACACTTCTATCATCAGATATATCAAATTGAGCGGTTGAAACATCTTTTCCCTCATATCCTCCTACATCCGTCTTGGAGCCTGCCGATAGCTTTGTAACTCCGAGTCCTATGAGATTGTCTCTAAAATCAGCCCTCTCTCTTGTGGAGATATTTATACCTATCATCGGCATATATATCCTATATGCGAGCATGATTTGCAAAAATGTCTTATCATCAAGAGAGTATTTAGGTCTAAAATCCCCTTCGGCATGATTTATCCTCGGCAAAGAAAGTGAAATTTCACATTCAAGGTATTTATCCATGAGATATTTGGCATGAAGTCCGCTAAAAAAAGCTTCGCTTCTTATCTCTCCAAGACCAAAAAGAGAACCGATACTAATAGCTCTAAAACCAGCTTTTGCTCCCCTTTCGGGGGTATTTAGCCTATATAAAAAGTTGCTTTTCTCTCCGCTTGTATGAACCTCTTTGTATATCTTTCTATCATACACCTCTTGATAAACCGTAAGTGCATCAACTCCGGCTTTTTTAAGCACTCTGTACTCATTTGTTTCCATAGGATATATCTCTATGGAGACGGAGCTAAAGTATCTTTTTAGTATCTCCACGGCATCTAAAAGATATTCCAAATTTGCCATTTTTTTAGACTCTCCCGTTAGGAGAAGTATATGCTTGATACCTGTTTTTGCTATCTCTTTGGCCTCTTTTTCTATCTCATCTTTTGTGAGATGTTTTCTTACGATTTTATTTTTTTTGCTAAATCCGCAATATGCACAATCGCTTGAACAGTAATTGGATATATAAATAGGTATATATAGTCCTATGGTTCTGCCAAAGTGTCTAATATAATTTTTTTGAGAGATTTTTGCCATCATCTCAAGATGATTTTGAGCCTTCGGAGATAGTAGGTTTAAAAAATCAAACTCATCTAAATTATCCCTGTTTATAGAGTTGATGATATCTTTATCCGAAACTTTATCAAGATAATCTTGAAAATCAAATTTTTCAAAATGCTCCAAAATAGGCTCAAAAGAGCTATAACTTTTTAAATCAATCATGTAAAAAACCGGTTAGTGGCGATGAGGCTATCGCCTCATTTGACTCTTTTGCGAGTTTTGCTTCATAAGCCATTCTGCCCGCCTCTACCGCCATAGAGAAAGCTTTTGCCATCGTCTTCGGATCTCCCGCATTGGCAATGGCAGAGTTTACCAAAACTGCATCCGCTCCCATCTCCATAGCTTCCGCCGCTTGAGAGGGTTTTCCTATACCGGCATCCACCACTATGGGGATAGAGATATTTTCTATAAGTATCTTTATCATGCTTTTTGTTTGTAAACCTTGATTTGAGCCTATGGGAGAACCAAGAGGCATAACCGCACTTGCACCTGCATCTTGTAATTTTTTGGCTACGGTTAAATCGGGCATTACATAAGGTAGCACTACAAACCCCTCTTTTGAGAGTATTTCGGTAGCTTTTATAGTCTCTTCGTTATCCGGTAAAAGATACTTCATGTCATTTATAACTTCTATCTTTATAAAATTACCACATCCCGCCTCTCTTGCGATAAGTGCTATCTTTACTGCCTCTTTTGCATTTCTTGCACCAGAAGTATTTGGTAAAAGCACCGTATCTTTCGGGATAAATTCTAAAATATTCTCTTCAGGCATATCAAAATCCACTCTTCTCAAGGCAACCGTTATCATTTGCGAACCGCTTGATTGTATAATCTTAGGTATAAGATACTTATCGGGAAATTTACCCGTCCCCGTAAATAATCTATTTGTAAACTTAACTCCCCCAAGCACTAAATCCTTTTTCACTTCAAAATCTCCTTTCTTGTTTCTCGTCTCCCGTCTCTCGCATCATCCCCCCGATACAAAACGAAGTATCTCTATCTCATCATTTTGTTTGATTTTGTATTTATTTAACTCTTCTCTTTTGATGATTTTGTCATTCAGCATAAAAACCACCGTCTCTTTTTTTATATTTTTTGACCTTAGGAGCTCCAAGGCACTCATCGACTCATCTATCTCTTCAAGTTTACCATTTATTTTTATACTAAGCATTTTTTACCTTATAGAAATGATCTATATATCTACTGCCATGACCTATGTCAAAACTATGTTTTATGGCTTCCGTGATATACTCTTTGGATAGTTTTACAGCCTCTTTTATACTTTTACCCATAGAGAGATAAACTGCGATAGCGGATGATAGTGTGCAACCCGTTCCATGCACTTCTTTTATGGCAACTCTCTTTTTGGTAAAAAGTGTTATCTTCTCATTATTATAAAGCAAATCCACGGCATCGCCTTTTAAGTGTCCACCCTTTAACAATATATTTTTTGCTTTTATGGATTTGATAGCGATTTTCATATCCTCTACACTATCTATATCCGCACCGGATAAAATCTCCGCCTCTTTGATATTTGGTGTTATTATCGTAACATTCGGCATAAGCTCATTTACAAATAACTCCATAGCTTCATTTTCCAAAAGCTTATAACCGTTGCTTGAGAGAAAAACCGTATCGAGAACTATCGGAATATCTTTTTTCTTTTTTACAGTTTCTATGACAACGGATATCGTCTGCAATCCACCTATCATCCCTATCTTCAAAGCATCTATATCCATATCTTCAAAAATTGTATCAAGCTGTTTTTTAAGAATGTTTGCAGATACTATATCCGAGCTTTTGACTCCTTGACTGTTTTGAGAAGTGATGGAGGTTATAGCACAAACTCCATAACTTCCAAGAGATGCAAATGTTTTTAAATCAGCCTGGATACCAGCTCCGCAACTATTATCGGAACCTGCAATGGTTAAGATATTTTTCATTATTTTTCTTTTTATCTGATATATGATACCTGAAATTCGGAATAAAATGATTGCGAGGTCGTTTTCTATATGTCATTTCCTACGCCGGCATTATCCGGATCAGGTACAAGGATAAAGAGGTACACACCTCTACTCTCAGCCAATTTCATCAGCTCTCCTATCTTTTAAGATGTATTATACCAAGTTTATCTAAAAGTTTTTTAAAATTGTATTGTTTTTGTAACTTAAATGAAAATAAATATTCATATTAATTTTAAAATATCATTATTATTGACTTTAATCAATGAAAGATTAGGAAAAATTCATTATAATATCTTCTAAATTTTATAAGGAGGAGATATGACTTTTGCAAATTCGATAGAATTACTTAAGTTCCATAGTGTAGCCTATACGATATATGCTTTTTTGATTATATCTATAGTTGCATGGTTTGCCTTTAATCTTACCAAAAAAGAGAAGGCAAAATCAATCGTAAGGATACCATTTTATGGATATATCGCATTTTTGGTGGTAGGAGGTGTTGGACATCATATATTTACATACAACACTATTCCTTGGGTTCAAGAGGATATGATGAGGGATGACATAAAGCCTGATAAGGTTTTTCACATTACCATAAAAGATCATAAATGGGTTTTACCTGCAAAGCCTATGGTGGTAAATTGCAAAAAACCTACACTTTTTATAGTGGATAGTAAAGATTTAATGTATGGATTTGGTCTTTTTAGACATGATGGCAGCATGGTAACTCAGATGCAAGTCGATCCGGGTAGTAAAAATGATCTTATGTGGACATTTAATTTTGACGGAACTTTTGATTTAACATCTACCGAATATTCAGGTCCAGCCCAATATGATGAAAAAGGTGAGGATTTAATGTTGGTAAAAAATGCAGTAAAAGTTGTCGGCTGTGGCAATAAAGGAGGAAATTAATGAGTTTTGCTAAAAATTTAATACACGGAACAAATTTTGACCATACAAGCTTAAATGCTTTACAAAAAGTTGCACTTAGATCCGTTGTAATGTCATTTTTATTTTTCGGTTTATTGGCCATAGAGGGACTTATTATGAGAATTGTAAAAACAGGTCCTTCCAATCCTTTACCGGATATGTTTTCTCATGCACCGCACTTTTTTGCTATTATGACCGCTCACCCTATAGTAGCGATATTTGGTTCTACTTATCAGCTTGTTTTTGGTGCTTTTATGTTTTTGGTACCTTATCTTACCAAAAAACCTCTATACAGTATAAAACTTGCTAATGCGGTTTGGATACTTATCACTCTTGGTACGGCTTTGGCTTGGATAGCGGCATTCGCTTGGCATTATGCTGCACTATATACACTATATTGGCCTTTACCTGCAGATACAAAGCAGTTTGAAGTAATCGGAGGTATAGTATTTATCGTCGGTGCCGCTCTTATAATGATAGGAACTCTCGGTTTTATTTACAATATTTATGCTACCATCTTTGCAAGAGTAGGAGTTCATAAAAATAAAACTGCAAAAGAACTCTTTATAAGTGGTTTCGGTATAGACGGTATGCTTAACCTTTGGCATAAACTTACAGGAAAACCTCCATATACAAAAGAGCCGGCTCTTTCATTACCAGTCGTTGCTATCTTTAGAGGTACAGTCGATACATTTTTGGATGCTTTAGTTATACTAAGTGCCGGAGTTTTGGTACTTATTTATCTTATTTTTACTGCTGTAGGTCATCCTCTTGATGTTACTGCGATAGATGCACTTTTGTACAAAAACTATTTTTGGTGGGGACTTGATCTTGTTGCTGACGGTTTGGTTCTTATCTATGCAGCAGGTTCTTGGTATCTTTTGGCTATGGTTATAACAGGTAGAAAACTATTTATGGAAAATGTAGCAAGAGCTGCTTTGATGCTTGAACTTATTGTTTCTTGGATGGTTTGGTCTCACCACTTACTTGCCGATCAAGCTCAGCCAGAGATGATGAAATTGATTTCCGGTGAAATGGTTACTGCTTTTGAGTTACTAACTCAAGGTTTGGCACTATTTATCACTCTTGTTACACTTTGGAAAGCAAGACCACTTAAAATGACTATGGAGTTAAAATATCTACTTGGCGGACTTGTCGGTTTCGGTTTGGCTGTTCCGGCAGCTATCATCCAAGCGGATATGGGTATGAATAGAATACTTCACAACACTAGCTGGATATCATTCGCTCACTTCCATATAGCACTTATAGTTGGTCTTTATATGACACTTTATAGTGCGGTATATGTAGTATGGCCTATGGTTACCAACGGTACTAAAATGTACTCATCTAAACTTTCAAATGCACACTTTTGGCTATATTTGATAGGCGGTATCGGTATGGGTGCATTTATCGGTATGGCAGGACTTCAAGGAGCTCTCAGAAGACACTTATATGTACATGGTGAGTTTCATACTTTGATGGTATTGGGAGCAATTTTTGGTAGTATGATAGTAATAGCTTGGGCTATATTTCTTTTCAATATAGTTATGAGTGTTGGTATCAAAGGTCTTATAGGTATATTTTTACCTGCAAAAGACAAATCTGCAACTTACGGTATTGAACCGGAAGCTGAATAATCAACAATATTTGTCATATGGTGTTTTTTAAATACCATATGACAAAACTTCACAAAATAGGGGAAAATTTTGACAAATCTTGATAGAGTAGCTTTAGAGATAAAAGATGTTGGGTTGTACAATCTAATACTACAAGATGTACAAAGAGTTGCCGGAAAAAATAGAGTAAACATAGATGAGATAAAAGATATCCTTAGAAAACATCCTGAAATATATAAAGAGTATAAACAAACAAATACCGAATACAACTTAAGCAATATACATTTAGGCAATATCAAACTTGATTCATTAGATGATAAATGTAAAAACAGGGCTCAAAAAGTAAATGACAATCTTAATACATTGAGAGAAATAGAGAAATATACTCTTGATTTTGAGCATAGTTCAGTATTGGTCATTATCTTTTCGATTGAATTTTTTGTACTTTTTTCAGTACAATACTTTATAGTTTTGTTGAGTTTAAAAGCTTGGCAATGGTATATATATGGCTTTTTCGCACTATCCATTTTAGTAGCTTGGTGGTATGCAAAAAAAGAAAAACAAAAGTATAAAGTAATGAGTGAAAAATTTTACAAACTTTATGATGAAACTCTTTTGATTATAGATGAACTCGAAAAAGAGGGATGTATAAAAAAAGATGATTTATGGGTAATGGAATCCGATGAGCATGTTAAAAGATAACAATAAACCTATCACCGTTAAATATATTTGGGACAAAGACACTTTTACAAAAGGAAGCAAAAGTCTATATATGGACATGTTGAGAAACTCTCCTAAAAGATTTATCGGATGGTTTTTTATAGGATTATCTCAGTTCGGCTTGGTAGCCTTTTATAAAAAGGGTGCATTTGGGCTTTTGATGCTTTCTACTGTGTTTCTTCTCTATTGGTATGTCTTAAGATGGCCCATTAGAAAAATATTTTTATTAAAATCATTTAAAAATTCCCCACTAAAAGATAAAAATATTGAGATAACTTTTGACAACAATTATATACTTATTGACAATATAAAACTAAAATATAAAGATATACCAAGAGTATTAATTGAAAAAGCAGGGTATCTTTTTTATTATCAAGATAATTTTTTCTTTATCCCAAAAGAGTCTATAAAGGAAGAGGAAAAATTTATAAAAATGATAAAAAAGAGAATCAGTAGCACGATAGATAGAAGACAATAGACTGAAATCCCAGCCTATTGTGATGAGGCCACTGTACAGTAGGTCTATGAATTATATTTCTCTTTCGCTTCCTTAAGAGCATCTACTAATTCATCAATATTGGCATACGGAATATGAGCTTTCCAATCAGGCTCATTTACATCTCCCTTTAGAGATATGCCTATGCTCACTACGGGCTTTGACTCACTTCCGTAAGGCTCTTTTATATGGGCTATCGAAATGATACCCTTTTTTGTTCCATCAAGCTGTATTGTTTTTATCAACATATGTTCTCCACCCATCATATCTCCTATTTTTTTATAAATTTTGCTATTTTGGCTTGAAGTTTTAGCCAATCTTTTTGAAGTGTCAGAGGAAAACCTCCATACACCTTGCCCCCTTCTATACTTTTAGACACTCCGCCTCTTGCGGCAATAGTCGCAAAATCTCCTATCTTAAGATGTCCGGCAGTTGCACTTTGTCCTCCCATGATAACATTTCTGCCAAGTTCGGTTGAACCTGAAAGTCCCACTTGGGAAACCAAAATAGAATTTTCACCGATGATACAATTATGACCAATTTGAACAAGATTATCTATCTTTGTGCCTTTTTTGATGATGGTAGAGCCAAATACCGCTCTATCAATAGTACAATTAGCTCCTATCTCTACATTATCTTCAAATATAACATTGCCGTTATGGTATATCTTTATATGCTCTCCCATTTTTGTGTGGGCATACCCAAATCCGTCGCTACCTACTACGGTACCGGCATGAATTATACAATTTTTCCCTATTTTTGTATCATTGTATATAGTTACATTTGGGTAAATAGTACAATTTTCATCTATGGATACATTATCTCCTATAACTGCTCCGTTCAACAAGATGACATTATCGGCAATATAACAATTTGAACCTATTGATACATTTTTTCCTATTTGACAATTTTTTCCGATTTTAGGTTCTTTGTATTTTTTAGATACAATATCTCTTTTAAAGTATGCACTTGCATAAGCTATGCTTAGATGAGGATTTTCACATACTATAGCTATAGAATTTTCAGGAACATACATAGAGAGTTTTTCCGTTACAAAAACTGCTCCGGCTTTTGTGCTTTTCAATTCGTCTACATGTTTATCTCCATCTATATAGCTAAGTTTATTCGGGGTTGCACTTTTTAAATCTCCTATATCATCTATCTCAATGTCTTTTTTTATTTCTTGTAACCCAAGTTTTTTTAGTAAATCGTTTAACAACATATCTTTTATCTCTCCATAGCTACGGAACCACCACGAACGATTTCTATAGGATTGTATTTTTTCATAGCTTTTATAAAATGCCCTACCCTATCACTATCATCCGCTACCATAACGATAATAAAATCCTCTCCCGCATTTGCTACGGTACCGTTATAAGCTTTCAGTATCGCATCAAGTCCGTTAAAATCTGAACTCAGAGGTAGTTTTACAAGAGCCATCTCTTTTTCGACAAAATCAACATTTTCGATAACTTTGTATGTCGGTATAAGTTTATGAAGTTGTTTAACTATTTGTTCTATCACTCTTGCATTGCCACTTGTAACTATGGTAAATCTCGAAAACTCACTATCAGGTATCGGTGCTACGGTTAAAGACTCTATGTTGTAACCTCTTCCGGCAAATAAACCGGATATTCTTGAAAGCACACTATGCTCGTTTAAAACGATAACCGATATAACTCTTCGTGTTGTTGTTATCTTTTCTTTCATTCCAATATCTCCTTTTCATTAAAGCAAAGCTTCAATGTAAATTTCTACCGCTAAAGCTTTGCCTCTCGACAAGAATAAAACTCTCAAGATTTTCATTTTTGTTTATGAATTTATCTGAAAATAATGAGTATTTTATAATTTATTCCTTAAAATCAAGCATCATGTTGTATAGTGTTCCACCTGCCGGTACCATCGGTAAAACATTTTCAAGCCTATCGACTACAACATCCATAAGAACAACTCTGTTGCATTCTACAGCCTCTTTAAAAGCTTTTTCAAACTCTTCTTTTGTTTCACATCTAAAACCTACTCCGCCAAAACTTTCAGCAAGTTTTACAAAATCCGGTTGCATAGAAAGATCTGTAGAAGCATATCTTTTGTCATAAAAAAAAGTTTGCCACTGTCTAACCATCCCTAGATAATTATTGTTTAAAATGATATTTATAACCGGTATTTTGCTTTCAACAGCTGTCATCAACTCTTGTATATTCATCATGATGGAACCGTCACCCGAAAAGTTGATGCTTATCTTGTCCGGTCTTGCTCTTTTAACTCCCATAGCAGCAGGAAAACCAAATCCCATAGTACCAAGACCACCACTGGTAACAAACTGTCTTGGTATGGAAAACGGATAAAATTGGGAAGCCCACATTTGGTGCTGCCCTACATCAGTAGTAACTATGGCTTTATCTCCAAGCAATTCTCCAACTCTTTTGATAACCCATTGGGGTTTGATAACCTCATTGCTATCTTCAAAAGTTAGAGGATACAATTCATCATATCTTTTTAAAAGTTCCACCCAAGAGGAGTAATTATTTTTGTCTATATTGTTTTCAATTTTTGGTAATATCTCTTTTATGACATTTCTTATATCTCCAACTATCGGGACATCAACATCTACAAGTTTGCCTATACTACTTGGATCTATATCTATATGAATAATCCTTGCATGTTTTGCAAATTCGCTCAATTTTCCGGTAACCCTATCATCAAATCTTGCTCCTACAGCTATCATAAGATCCGCTTCACTCATAGCCATATTTGCGGCATAACTTCCATGCATTCCAAGCATACCAAAAAGTAGAGGATGATCATGGGGTAAAGCACCTCTTGCCATAAGAGTTTCAACAGTCGGAATACCGCTTAGATCAACCAGCTCTCTTATAGGTTTTACCGCACTTGAACTCATAATACCGCCACCAAGATAAAATACAGGTCTTTTTGCCTCTTTCATAAGCTCTATAGCTTTTTTTATCTGCCTTGGATTGCCTTTGTAATTGGGCTTATATGTTTTTAATTTTATTGATTTGGGATAGACAAATTCTCCCATTTGAGCCGTTACATCTTTTGGTATATCTATATGTACGGGACCCGGTCTTCCTGTTCTTGCTATATAAAAAGCCTCTTTTAGGATACGAGGTAACTCACTGACATCTTTAACAAGATAGTTATGTTTGACACAAGATCTACTTATACCTACCGCATCTATCTCTTGAAAAGCATCTGTTCCTATCATAGTAATGGGAACCTGCCCACTTATAACTACCATAGGAACAGAGTCCATATATGCAGTAGCAAGACCCGTAACCGCATTTGTAAAACCCGGTCCACTTGTTACAAAAGCGACTCCGACATCACCTTTTGCTCTTGCATAACCGTCTGCGGCATGTACTGCAGCCTGTTCGTGTCTTGTTAGAATATGCTCAAAATAGTTTTGTTTATATATCTCATCATACACATTCATGATAGCACCACCGGGGTAACCAAATACAGTTTTAACACCTTCTTTTCGTAGTGCTTCTATTACCATTTGTGATCCTGAGAGTTGCATTTGCTCTCCTTTACTGTTATTAAATCGCAATATAATCCTTAGAAACTTTTAAAAACTCATAAACAGACTTTTTGCTATATATTTATCATTTTAGATAAATAAAATATGCTCAAAACTTATATAATAAGTATCTAAATTTATAAGGAGTTATATGAGAAATATAATTATATCGAAAAAATATAAATCAAGACTTATCATTGCATTTTGATAGAGCCAATCCTTCTCTAAGCCCATCATCAATAACTATCATTTCATCAAAATCTGAGATACTAAGTATGCTTTTTAGTATGGCAATTCCGCTAAATATAAGCTCGGATCTGCCAACTCCAACCCACCTGCATCTCTCTTCATCATCAAAAGAGAGTAATTTTTTCAAAAGTTCTTCTATCTCTAAAACTGTAAGTTTAACACCATTTACTTTATCATGATCATAACTTTTATAATCAAGACCCATTTTAAATGCCGCAAGTGTTGTTGCTGTTCCTGCGGTACTGACAAATACTTTAGGTTTTTGAAAGGTAGCATATATCTCTTTTACAAATTTTCTTATATCTTTCGTCTCATTTTCTATACATTTTAAAACATCTTCATAAGAGTTATACTTTTGTGTTAAAGTTACGATACCGAGATCAAAACTTTTTATAAATGCCCTATCCTCTTTTCTAATATACAATTCGCTTGAACCGCCTCCAAGATCTAAAAGTATAAAATCTTGATACTCCAAATCCAATTTTTTCAAGGCCTCTTTAACCGCAAGTGCCGTTAGATTTGCCTCCTGTGTTCCCCCTATAACTTCAAATAATATTCCTGTCTCTTTTTTGATACGATTAAGTACTTTTTCTTGGTTTGCTGCTCTTCTTAGTGCTGCTGTGGCAACCGCATAAACCTCATCATTTGCAAAATCTATCACTTTTTTAGCTTCGTTTATAGCTTCTATGATTCTATTGACAGAGGCTTTTGATATCTCTCCGCTTTGTTGAAGTCCGTCAGCAGTTTTAACTATCTTTTCAAACTCTTTAACCCTCTCTTTTGTACCACAATCCATCTGCACAACCCTAAAGGTATTTGAACCCAAATCACATGCTATCATCAACATTCCTATCAGTATTTTATTATGGTAATTTAAAAATAAGATTTATTTGATATATTTACTCATTCTCAAAATTTCGTCCTTGAAATTTTTCCGAGGTTGTGGGCTAATTTTTCGTCCTTGAAAAATTTAACACCCACAAAAACCATTCATGTATCAAATAAATCTTATTTTTAATTACTATCATTTCTATCAATATTTTGTGGTATAATAGCACAAAAATTATAAAGGCTTTATAACATGAAACTCGGAGTAAATATTGACCATATAGCACTTCTTAGAGAATCAAGAAAGATAAACGATCCTGATCCTCTTGATGCCATACCACTTGCAAGACTTGCAGGAGCCGATCAAATAACTATACATTTAAGAGAAGATAGAAGACATATAAATGACGATGATGTTAAAAGGATTATAAGAAATTCGCAACTTCCCGTAAATCTTGAATGCTCCATCAATCCGGATATTATAGAGATAGTTGCCGATCTTAAACCTCATAGAGCTACCATAGTACCGGAAAAAAGAGAAGAAGTTACAACCGAAGGAGGACTTGATATAGCCTCATATCACGATAGACTTGATAGTGTGGTTCATTTCTTAAAAGCCAATGATATAGAAGTTTCATTATTTATAGATCCCACCATTGAAATGGTCAGAGCATCAAAAGTCCTTTTAGCTGATTGGGTAGAACTTCATACAGGAGCTTATGCCAATATCCATTCCATGCTTTATAGCAATTTAAGATACACAAGAAACTCCGTAAAAGAGCTTGATATACAAAGAAGAGAGCTTGAAAAGATGCTAAAAAATGCAATAAATCAGATAGCTATTGCGGCAAATGAAGCCAATGAATTCGGTATAAAAGTTGCTGCCGGTCATGGGCTTAACTATCAAAATGTAAAAGAGATAGCATCCATTAAAAATATAGAGGAGTTAAATATAGGTCAATGTATCGTAGCAAGAAGTGTTTTTACCGGTTTTCAAAAAGCTGTTGAAGATATGATTGGGTTAGTAAAGTGAAAAAGATAGCCATAAGCATAGGGGATTTAAACGGTATAGGGCTTGAGATAGCTCTGTTGGCACATAAAAAAATAAAAAAGTTTTGCAAACCATACTATATGATTGATGGGAAAATGCTCTTTCAAGCCTCTAAGATTTTGGGTATAGAAGTACCAAAGGATTTTAGAACTGTTCAAGTTGCAAAAGAGTTTCATATAAGACCGGGCAAAGTATCCAAGAAGAGTGGACTATACTCGTATCTATCTTTTAAAAAAGCTATAAAAATGACAAAAAACGGAAAAGTTGATGCCATTGTAACACTACCCATCAATAAAGAAGCATGGAATAAAGCGGGTATAAAATACAAAGGACATACCGAAGTTTTAAGCGATATGTTTAAAAAAGATGCTATCATGATGATAGGCTGCAAAAAGCTTTTTAGCATACTATATACTCAACACATTCCTTTAAAAACCGTCTCTAGAGAGGTAAAAACAAAAAAACTTTATAAGTTTTTTCTAAATACACATAACTCTTTGAAAAATATAGAAAAGATTGCCGTTTTGGGGTTAAATCCTCATGCAGGAGATAACGGAGTTATAGGAGATGAAGAAAAAGCGATAAAAAAAGCGATAAAAAAAGCCAATAGAGGTATCAAAAGAGATATTTTTTATGGTCCTCTTGTGCCGGATACGGCTTTTAGCCCTCAAAATATAAAAAAGATGAAATATTTTGTAGCAATGTATCACGACCAAGGCTTGATACCGGTTAAGACACTACATTTTAAAGATAGTATCAATGTAAGTTTAAATCTACCCATCATGAGAACTTCCGTAGATCACGGAACGGCTTTTGATATAGCATATAAAAAAGAGTTTACTCCCTCCTGCAAAAGTTATATCAATGCCGTCAAAGAAGCTATTGCGATAAGATAAATATATGAATAAAAAAACAAGAGAATAAAAACTCTCAAAACTTGGCTTATAAAAGGGGGCGATCTTGAAGTTTTAAAACATCTTAGTAATACTTAATAAAGATGATATATAGACTATCCACACAATACCGGAAGTTATGGTTTTATGTATAAAGATGATATAAAATCAAATTTATAACACAATTCAATAGTAATAAAATAACGGATTTAATAAAAAATATATTTAACTCAAAAAACTATCAATTCGTCTAAAATTTTATCAAATCTCATATCGAAAAACAAACATTAATCTTTTTTATACGATTTTTTAGATAAAATATTTTTTTAAATCGCTAAAAAGGAAATTGATGAATGTAATAACCGGTAAAGTTTGGAAATTTGGTGACAATATTGATACAGATTTGATAATAGCCGCAAGGTATCTAAATACTTCCAATCCTCATGAATTGGCAAAACATGTTATGGAAGATGCTGACCCTGAGTTTAAAGATAAATTAAATCCCGGAGATATTATCGTAGCAGGTGAAAACTTTGGATGTGGAAGTAGCAGAGAACATGCCCCGATAGCTTTAAAAGCTGCAGGAGTGTCTGCTGTAGTCGCAAAGTCTTTTGCAAGAATTTTCTACAGAAATGCTTTTAACATGGGTTTACCTATATTTGAACTAAAACAAAGCGATATGATTGATGAAAGTGATTTGATAGAGATAGATATGCAAAATGGAAAAATAAAAGATATAGACAAAGACAATACATACGACTTTACTCCCATCCCGCCTTTTATGCAAGAGCTAATCTCTACCGGAGGCTTAATGAATTATGCAAAAAAGAAGATGAAATGAAAAGTTACAATATAGCAGTTATAAAAGGTGATGGAATTGGTCCTGAGATTATAGATGAGGCGATAAAAGTTTTAGATAGAGTTGGAGATATTTTTGATATAAAATTTAATTATAAAGAGTATCTTATGGGTGGTTGTGCTTATGAAGAGACAGGAGATCCGCTTCCTCAAGAGACAATTGACGGAGCTTTCAAATCTGATGCTGTACTTTTTGGTTCTATCGGCGGATACAAATGGGATAATCTTCCTCGAGCATTAAGACCTGAAACAGGACTTTTGAAACTTAGATCCGCCCTTGGAGTTTTTGCCAATCTAAGACCTGTAAAAGTTTATCATGAGTTAACTCAAGCAAGTAATTTAAAAGAAGAAATTGTTAGCGGGGTTGATCTTATGGTTGTTAGAGAATTAACAGGAGGTATATATTTTGGCAAACCAAGAGAAAAGGGAGATGATAAAGCTTACAACACTATGGTTTACAGCAAAGATGAAATCAAAAGAATAGCCAAAATAGCTTTTGACATAGCTCAAAAAAGAAGAAAAAAAGTCTGTTCGGTAGATAAAGCCAATGTTTTAGAAGTTAGTCAGCTATGGAGAGAGACTGTCGAAGAAGTTGCCAAGGATTATCCGGAAGTTGAGCTAACCCACATGTATGTTGATAATGCTTCTATGCAACTCATACTCGACCCGAAACAGTTTGATGTAATATTGACAGGTAATATTTTCGGAGATATTTTAAGTGATGAGGCTAGTATGATAAGCGGCTCTATCGGTCTGTTGCCTTCAGCTTCCATAGGCGGAAAGATAGGTGTTTATGAACCGATACACGGCTCCGCTCCAGATATCGCAGGGCAAGGCATAGCTAATCCCATAGCAACAATATCAAGTGCAAGTATGCTTTTGAAATATTCTCTTAATGAATTAGATGCTTCTATGGCCATAGATAAAGCTATAGCAAAATCTCTACATGACGGTTATAGGACGGGAGATATAGCAAAATACGGAGTGAAAAAAGTGTGTTCCACAAGTGAAATGGGAAGTATTATAGCAGATAACATCGGAGTGAAAAAACAATAGATGAAAACATTGACTTTAGCATCCATCTATGAACTTCAAGGGTTAAAAGATGAGGCTTTGGAGATATATAAAGATATACTAAAAGAGAACCCCGAAAATAAAGAGGCTAAGATAGCCATAAAAAGACTTTCGGGGATTAGAAAAAACTTTTCAGGTGTCAATAAAGAGATGAAAGAATTTTTTGTTAAGATGGATAGCAAAGTTGAGTTTTTAGAATTTGAAAGGTGGTTGCTTAAATTATGGAATTAAAAGATATAGTTTTATCTGCGATAGCAGAAATAGACGAAAAAGATGAAATCGAAGAGTCTGAAGAATCTAAAAAAGACAGAGAGCCAATAGATAAAAAAGAGGAATATTTTGAAGATATTCAAGAAAAAACAGATAATCATCTTGAGTTAAAAGAGGAAATATTTCTCAAAAATTTAAGAGAAAGAATATTGGTTTTATTTGAGGGTTTCAAATCTCCAAACAATAAAAATATCGAAGCAAAAGTCGATCTTACACTCAATTTTTTAGAGTATCTGTTGGCAACAATCGACGAAAGGCTTAAAGAGAGTGCCGATAAAAAGTAAAGTAGACAGCAAGACATACGAAAACTTTACAACTTTAAAAAATTATCTATCCAATTATACAAAAAAAGCCTACATAGTGGGTGGTGCTGTCAGAGATATGCACTTGAACCGCCCGATAAATGATCTTGATATAGAAGTTTATAACATATCTCAAAACAAGTTTGAAGAGATTATGAAAAAATTTGGGGCTATTGGTGTAGGAAAAAACTTTTTCGTATATAAATGGAAAAATATCGACATCTCTCTACCCAGAATTGAAAAAAAGATCGGTATCGGACACAAAGCTTTTGATGTTAGAATAGCATTTGATGAAAAAGAGGCCTCAAGAAGAAGGGATTTTACCATAAATGCTCTAATGCTTGATATATTTTCCGGAAAATTGTTGGATTTTTGGGGAGGTATCGACGATATAAAGAAAAAAATTATAAAAATCGTAGATAAAAATAGTTTCGCCGAAGATAGTTTAAGAGTTTTAAGAGCTATACAGTTTACAGCAAGATTTGGATTTAAATGCGATAAAAACTCCATAAAGATAATGCAAGATATTAATATAGGTGATTTAAGTAAAGAGAGAATATTTTGGGAATTTGAAAAACTCTTTTCTGCAAAATATCTTCATATCGGAGCTTATTATCTTTTTAAACTTAGGGTTTTTGAAAAGTTATTTGGCTTTAAAGTAGAGTGTAGGGAATTTGTCTCTATTTGCAAAGAATTTATAAAATATCAAGAAAATTTTTCTAAAAAAAATTATAAATACTATTTTTTATTTATTGTTGCAAAGATATTAAAAAAAGATATCTTGCTCTTTTTAACAGCCATAAATGCTCCAACGATATATAAGAAATTCTATAAAGAACAATTTATGCAATACAACAATAACATTGACGACAAAACTATCATGCAAATTGCCTTAAAAATGCCTGTAAAGTATTGGCTTGAAAGTTATAAACCAAAAGTCAAAAGCAGAGCAATCAAGCTTGGAGTATATGATAAAAAATTAGATACAAAAGTAAAATCATCAGATGTGATAAAAGATGGCTTTAAGGGAAAATATATAGCCAAAGAGATTACAAGACGACAAATGGTTTATATTGATAATTATTTAAAGAAAAATTAGATAAAATTACCATTTTTATTGGAGTTTAGAATGTTTAAAAAAGTTTTTATTGTTTTATCCATAACTTCCATTTTATTACGGGGTAACAATTATATTGATTTATATAGAGAAAATGGTATCAATAAAGTAAAAAATTTATTTGATTCGCTCTTAAAAAGTGAAAAATATTGGAACAATTATCTAAAAAATTACAATACTACATTTGGCTACTATGAAAAAGAAAAATATATCGTAATAAGTAGCAAAGCAGATAAAACTATGGATATTTTTCAAGTCAAAAAGGGAAATGTAAAAAAAGTCTTCAGCAGTGATGTACTGCTCGGAAAAGATGGAGAGAAAAAAAAAGAGGGAGATTTGACGACCCCTATCGGAGCTTACAAGATAGTTTCAAAATTTAAACCTCAAGATAACTTTTACGGACCTATGGCTTTTGCACTATCTTATCCAAATCTATATGACAAACTTCATGGTAAAAATGGACATGGTATCTGGATACATGGTTACCCTACAAACAATAAAGCCAGACCGGATATTACAAAAGGTTGTCTTGTTTTAAAAAATAAAAAATTGGAAAAATTGGGAAAGATAATTAAACCTAAAAATACATATGTGATCATTGGTGAGTATAAATTAAAAAAAGTAAATAAAAAAGATATAGCAAAAATTTTATCTTTTTTGTATAGTTGGAAAGATAGCTGGGGGAAAAACGATATAAAAAAATATCTCTCTTTTTATTCAAAAAATTTTAAAAGATTTGACGGTAAAAATTTTACACTATTTTCTAAAATGAAAAAAAGAATTTTTGCGAGAAAAAATAAAAAGAGTATAATTTTTAAAAACATAAGTATAATACCCTACCCTACCATAAATGGTAAAAAACTTTTTAGAGTAGATTTTTATGAAAAATATAGTGCTAAAAACTATATCTATAATGGAAATAAACAATTATATATCGAACTTGTAAATAGTGTTAAGATATTGGCGGAAAAATGAATTTTATAAAAAAAATTACTATCTTTTTACTATTTATATCTACCCTTAATAGTTCTATTTTGCACTATAAAAAATATGAATTAACTGGCAAACAAAAAGGTAATACTCTACTTGTAATAGGCGGTATTCATGGAAATGAACCCGGAGGTTATTTTGCTCCTTCTATATTGATACTTCACTATAAGATATTAAAAGGTAACTTAATAGTTGTACCAAATCTTAACTTTGATAGCGATATTAGAAATCAAAGAGGTATATATAAAGATATGAATAGAAAATTCGCACGAATATCAAAAACAGATCCTGATTATAAAATAGTAACGGATATTAAAAAGCTTATACTTTCAAAAGATGTTGATCTTATCTTAAATCTTCATGATGGACATGGTTTTTATAGAAAAAAATGGGAAAATGTCATTTTTAATCCAAAAGCTTGGGGACAAGCTTTTATCATTGACCAAAAAAATATAAAAACACCAAAATATTTTAATTTGGGAGAAATTTGTAAAAATATAACAAAAAAGATAAACAATGATATATTTAGTAAAAAACATATCTTTAGAGTAAAAAATACAAAAACAAAATTCCATGATGAACAAATGAAGTTATCACTTACATATTTTGCCATAACCCACAACAAACCGGCTCTTGCTATTGAAACAAGTAAAAATATAACAAAACTTAGAACTAAAGTATATTATCAACTTCTTGCCATAGAAGAATTTATGAATATAATGGGCATAAAATTTAAAAGAGATTTTGAGTTAAATGAAAATAATATTGCAAGAATCTTAAGCGATTACAAATCTTTAACAATTAACAAGAGATTTAAAATAGATTTAAATAGAGTAAAACCATTTGTAAATTTTGTTCCTTTAAAAAGAAATGGCAATAAATTTACCTTTACACATCCTCTTGGTGCAGTGATAAAATATAAAAATTTTTATCAAGCTATGATAGGAAATAAAAAAATATTTAAATTTAAAAGTGAAAATTTTGATTTGTCGCCGACAAAACCAAATATTATTTTTTTGATTGATGGTAAAAAAAGAGATGTTTCAAATGAATATAATGTAAATATAAAAAACAGTTTTAAAATTTTACCTATCAAGAATGTAAGAGTTAATGTTATAGGCTTCTCTCTGATTGGGTACAAAGATGAGTCCAATATAGAGATATCTCTTTCAAAAATTCAAAAAAAATACTCTCTTTATAAAGATAAAAATGTTTTTAGAATCGAATTTTATGATAACAAAAATAGATATATAAAAACTATCTTGGCAGAATTTCAATAATACCCAAGACATAAACTATTTGTTAATTTTATCTTTTTTTCCAAAGGTGCAAAATATCTGCATTTTTCTATGTATATAGTACAATTATCATCAAGCCCACAGGAAGAGAGAAATTTTTTCAAATTCACAAATTTTATACCATCAACAACTTTTATATTTAATAAATCGTAAATTTTTGAATTGTTACTTTTTGTTAAATGAGAGTGAGGTAAATTAGTATATCTACAAAATGGGGCAGACTGTATATACCCTTCCAGATTTGTACAATATTGCAAAAGATGTATATACTTTTTATGTATATATTTTTTATGCAAAAAAACTACTCTACTTTTATAATACTTGATAGCAATACAATCTTTCCAATATCTAAAAGCATTAGGAGATATACCGGCAAGTCTCATAAGCTCTTTTGATAGTATATAATTATCGAGAGTTGTATTGTCACTTAATTGAAACATTTGCATAATTAGTATTTTAACAAAATATTGCCATTATTCAAATAAAAAGACACGGTAATTCTTATTTAATTTGCTATAACTTTTTATAATTTAATCCTGCTATTATAGTTCCGATTGGTATGACAGAAATACCAAGAATATATGGCAATATCAAAAATATATGAAGTTTTACAAGTATCATAAAACCGGTTATCAATGCCATATAGCCAATAATTCTAAATACAGAAAATACTGCCCCTTTACTTTTTGATAAGTTTTTCATAGAGATTTTCGCTTTACTACTCTTTTTCTTTTCGCCCTCCTCTTCTTCATAGAGTTCATAAGGATCATCAAGTTCATCTATAAAGTCTCTATTGTCAACTAAGTCGCCAAGAAATTTTATTTGCTTATTTATATTTTTCATATATGATAGAAATGACATCAAGATAACAAATAGTGCCGATAAAAATGCTACTTGAGAATTTAAAAGAAAATTTATCCCTTTATAAAGAGAAAAAACAATAAGCAGTATATCAAGCCCGATATACACAAACAACTCTCTTCTAATCTTCGTCATCTTCATCATCATACTTATAATTTTGGTATCTTACATCATCTTTTAATTTATCAAGCTCTTTTAACTGTTTTTTATATGCCTTATAAACATTTAATATAGCTGCTGCAATACCGATAAAAACTCCGATCCATAAAAACCAGCCTATACCAAATAGGTTTTTAAGACCTATGCCTATGCCTATGCCTATAAGCACAGCAACAACCATAGAGATACCAAGAGATAGTTGTTCTGCTCCCTCTATGATTTTACCGTATTTTGGTTTTTCTTCCATCAACTCAACTCTTTAAATACTTTTTTTACCATAGTAATAACTTCATCAATGATGGCTTCACTCATAACAGCTGAAACAAATCCCGTCTCAAATTGGCTACAAGCAAAGTAAATACCATTTTGTAGCATTTTTGAATGAAACTTTGCAAACATTTCAGTATCACTTTTTAGTGCATCATTAAAGTTTTTAACCTCACTTGCATTAAAAAAGAAACCAAACATACTTCCTCTAACTGAAGTTTGTAGAGGTATATTGTTTTGTTTAGCAGCCTCTTTAAAACCTTCCATCAATCTTTTTGCCAATTTTTCAAGTCTATTGTAGATATCAGGACTCTTTTTTAATTTTCTTAAACTAGCAAGTCCAGCATTCATCGCTACAGGATTTCCACTTAGGGTTCCGGCTTGATAAATAGGTCCGTCAGGACTTAACTTATCCATGATATCAGCTCTTGCGGCAAATGCTCCTACGGGCATACCGCCACCGATAACTTTGCCGAAAGTTACGATATCCGGTTTAGTATCAACTATACCTTGAGCACCCTTTAAACTAGCTCTAAAACCACTCATAACTTCATCAAATATCAAAAGAGTATCGTGTTTATCGCACAATTCTCTAAGCTCTTTTAAAAATTCTTCATCAGCCGGAACAAGCCCCATATTACCGGCTATCGGCTCTACAACTATACAAGCTATATTGTCAGAATTTTCAAAACACTCTTTTACACTTTCTATATCATTGTATTTTGCCAGTAAAGTATGTTTGGTGAAATCTGCCGGTACTCCCGGAGAACTTGGAGTGCCAAAAGTTACCGCACCACTTCCGGCTTGTACTAAAAGTGAGTCACTATGCCCATGATAGCAACCTTCAAATTTTATTATATTATCTTTTAAAGTAAATCCTCTGGCAAGTCTTATAGCACTCATAACAGCTTCCGTACCGCTACTTACAAATCTAATTTTATCTATATTATCAAACATTTCGCAAATCTCTTTTGCAAGTTCGGTTTCAACAGTAGTAGGTGCTCCGAAACTAAGACCGTTTTTTACTGCTTTTATAACGGCATTTTCAATATCTTTATCACAATGACCAAATATCAAAGGACCCCAGCTTTGAACAAAATCTATATATCTATTACCGTCTATATCTATTATGTAGGCACTTTCTCCTCTATCCATAAATACAGGAGTTCCGCCGACACTTTTAAAGGCTCTGACAGGCGAGTCTACACCACCGGGTATATATTGTTTTGCTTCTAAAAAAGCTATTTTAGAATTTTCAATTTGCATCTATTTTCCTTTTTTTATTTTTTTTAAATTTTGTAAATATTGATATAAAGTGTTAATTTCTCCATAAGTTAAAAAATATTTTGGCATTATTTTATGAGGAATTGTAAAACTTTTGAAAAAAAGCTCTTTTGATACATTATTTATTTGTGGCGATTTTAAATATTTATTTTTCCCTTTTTCTTTATATTTTGCGATAATTTTTCCATTTCCTTTTATGCCATGGCATTTATCACAACCTATTCCTCGTGGATTTTGATATAGCATTTTGGCATATTCCATTTTAGTGATGAAAGAATCATTAGCATTTAATAATAAATTAAAGATTAAAAAGCAAAAAGCAACTCTCATTTTATCCCCATATAATTTCAACTTTGGTATTATATCGTAAAACATTTAAGGTTGCATATGATTTTATTAGATGGCAAAAAATTGGCTGGAAAAATTCAACAAGAGATAAAAAAAGATGTTGATTTACTTAAGCAAGGTTCTATAACTCCAGGACTTGCAGTTATCATGATAGGTGACGATCCTGCAAGCAGAGTTTATGTAAAGAAAAAAGCTGAAGCTTGTAAAGAGGTAGGCATATACTCCGTTGTTCATGAAATGCCGGATAATATAAAAGAAGAGACTATTGTCAATACCATAAAGTTAATGAATGAAAACAATAGCATAAACGGTATATTGGTTCAACTGCCTCTACCTTCACACATCAATCAAACAAAAATCCTTGAAACAATAGATCCTAAAAAAGATGTTGACGGTTTTCATCCGTTTAATATGGGAAGGTTATTTTTAGGACTTGATTCTTTTGTTCCTTGTACTCCTCTCGGAGTGATGAAGATATTTAAAGAGTACGAAATAGATTTAAAAGGAAAAAATGTCTGTATAGTGGGAGCTAGTAATATAGTCGGTAAACCTATGGCTGCACTTTTACTTAATGCTTTTGCTACGGTTGATGTATGTCACATATACACAAAAGATTTAAAAGAGCATACCAAAAGAGCTGATATCGTTATAGTGGGAGTTGGAAAAGCAGGACTTATCACTGAAGATATGGTTAAAGATGATGCTATGATTATAGATATAGGCATAAACAGACTTGAAAATGGAAAGCTTGTAGGAGATGTAGATTTTGATGCTGTGTCTAAAAAATGCTCATATATCACTCCTGTTCCGGGAGGTGTCGGACCTATGACTATAGCTATGCTTTTATCAAATACTATCAAAGCTACCAAACTATAATCACAAGGACAAACTTGAAAGAAAAACTAAAAAAATTATACGACTTTTCCAATAGCTGGACAGGTACTGTTATCATCGTTTTGCTCGTCATATTTTTTATAGCACAAGCATTTGTAATACCAAGCGGTTCAATGAAAAGAACTCTCTTGATAGGAGATCACCTTTTTGTCAAAAAGTATGCTTATGGTATCCCCATACCTCATATACCTTGGCTTGAGTGGTCTGTTCTTCCTGACTTTAGGGGAAATGGACACTTAACTGACGGTGATAAGCCAAAAAGAGGCGATATAGTCGTCTTTAGATATCCTAAAAATGTTAAGATACACTATGTAAAAAGATGTGTAGCACTCGGTGGAGACGAAATACTATTTCAAGAAAAAAAACTTTTTATTCATTTTAGAGAGGGCGATGCTTGGATCAAAAAACACTATCCCAAAAACAAGATATACAAAATATTGGATAAACTTTGGGTTCTAAATCCCTATATGCTAAAGTATCCCGGTATTCAATACGATCCAGATATAAATCTTTTCAAAGATATGATATTGTATCTGAGTGTAAATAAGCTATCAATGAAACCTATGATGATAGATGGATTGCCCAAATATAGTGACTTGATAATAAATGCTTTTTACTATAAAGTTCCAAAAGGAAAGTTCTTTATGATGGGTGACAATAGAGATCACTCCAACGATAGTAGATTTTGGGGTAGTGTTCCATACAAAGAGATCGTAGGTAAACCTTGGTTTGTCTATTTTTCTTGGGATAAAAACTACAAGATAAGATGGGACAGGATAGGAAGAAGTGTCAGCGAATTATCTTTAAATAAAAAGTTTATTGACAAATCGGTTAGTTTAAAATGATGAGTCATATGAGTATATCGGAGATAATAGCCTCCGTCTTAGCTTTGATGATTGCCATAATAGGTCATGAGATAATGCACGGACTTGTTGCTTATAAGTATGGCGACAATACAGCAAAAAATGCGGGACGACTCAGCATAAATCCCATAGTTCATATTGATCCGGTAGGCACTATCATCCTTCCTGCTCTTTTATTTTTCAGTGGAGCTCCTTTTATGTTCGGTTGGGCAAAGCCTGTACCGGTAAATATGAGAACGGTTTTGCAAAACGGTGGCTACAACGGTGCGATTGCTGTTAGTCTTGCGGGAATTACATATAACTTTTTTCTTGCCATATTGGCATCTTTTATATTTCCGTATTTCAATATACAAGGCTCTTTTGTAGGCTATCTTTTATATATGTTGGTTGTTTACAATGTTGTTCTTGGTGTTTTTAACCTATATCCTATACCTCCGCTTGACGGAGCTCATGCGATAGAGTTTTTCTCAAGAAAGATAGGCATTGATATGGTTGCTGATTTTTTCAATAAGATAGAAAGATACGGTATGATTATTCTTATCATTTTTATAGCAACTCCGTTATCAAATATCTTTTTTTATCCTGCTATTTATATCATAGATATATTGTTAAACTAATTTTTGGTATAATAAGTTACTAATTTATTTAAAGGATTGTTTTGAAATTTTACATAGCTTGTGATCATGCCGGATACAATATAAAGCAAAGTGTTATAGATATAGTTGAAAACCTCGGACACGAGATTATAAATTTGGGAACAGATTCGAATGAAAGAGTTGATTATCCCGACTTCGCACACAAATTGAGCGAAGCTGTTTTAAAAGATAAGGGTTCAAACGGTATATTGATATGCGGTACCGGTATAGGTATGAGTCTTGCTGCAAACAAACATAAAGGCATAAGAGCGGCTCTTTGCCATGATGCCTATACAGCTGAAATGTCAAAGGCACACAATGATGCCAATGTACTATGTTTTGGAGAGAGAGTTGTTGGACTCGGAGTTATAGAATCAATTATAAAAACTTGGTGCAAGACTGATTTTGAAGGCGGAAGACATGCCAATAGAGTTAAAAAAATAGAATTATAAAATGATGATTGCCTCTTGGTTCATATATACTGTTCTTGTATGTGTTGCACTATATCTTCTTGTTATGATGTTTTACTATCGCTCATTATACAAAAGAGAGCAAAAAATGACAAGGATAACTAAAAACACTTTAAATGATGCAGAAATAGTTGTAAGAAAATATCAAGTACAACTTCAAAGAGCATTGGGCAATATAGACATATTGAGCGATGAGTTGGCAAAAGTAAAAAATGATATAAAATCATTAAGACAGAGAAATTCTCAAGCAAGAATTGAAAATGACAAATTAAGAAGTAAAATAAAAGAGCTACAAGGAAAAATTGAAGCACTTCTTTAAAGGGGAAAAGATGGATCCTGCAACTATATCATATATTGCATTTGGTGTTGTTTTTGTGCTTTTCGGAGCAATAAAATTTTTTATGTTTAGCGGAGATAAATCATGAGTCTATTGAACGAAGAGGAAAAAAGTTATATATTCTCAAAGATCAGAGATGTTCCGGACTTTCCTAAGCCCGGCATTATCTTTAAGGATATAACAACACTTTTAAGAGACCAGGATGCTTTTAACTTTTTAATCGAGCATCTTTATAACTACTACAAAGATAGAGATATAGATTTTATAGCCGGTATAGAGAGCAGAGGCTTTATATTTGGTGCGGCTTTGGCAAACAGACTAAAAAAAAGTTTTGTACCTATTAGAAAAAAAGGCAAACTTCCATATACGACTATTTCGGAAAAATATGCTCTTGAGTATGGTTTTGATGAAATTGAGATACATATAGATGCTTTTGAATGCGATAAAGAGAGTCCCAATGTTTTACTTATAGATGATCTTATAGCCACTGGGGGTACAGCAAAAGCTGCGATAAGTCTTATAAATAAATCAGGAGCAAACTGTAAAGATGCATGTTTTATTATAGATTTGACATTTCTGAAAGGAACAAAAATGCTTGATAAAAATACGGAAGTTTATTCCGTTTTGGAGATATAAAGATGTATATTCCTAAGCCTTCTCCTTTTGATCCGGATTCAAATGGACATTTTGGTAAATTTGGCGGTAGATTTGTACCGGAAACACTTATGCCTATTTTACTTAATTTGGATAAGGTTTATGAGGATTTGAGATTTGATAAAGAGTTTTGGAATG
>JAMOOV010000186.1 GCA_027065125.1 Campylobacterales bacterium
ATTGATGATTTTGGTGAGTTTAGAGAAAAAGAGAAATTTTATGAATATGAAGTTATTAAAAATATGGATAAGTTTGAAGGGGAGCTGAATACAATCAGGCGTGAGATGTTTCGAAAAAGTGAAAACGAACTTCTTAAAAACCTTGATAAACACATCTTCTATCTTAACGCCCCTACAGGTGCCGGAAAAACGCTTATGAGTATGAATCTGGCATTAAAATTTGAGCCGAAAAAGATTTTTTATGTTTTTCCATTTAATACGTTGGTTGAGCAGACTGCGGGAGTTTTTAGAGAAATATTTGATGATGTGGTGGTTATAAATTCAACTACTCCTATTGAATTTGATGAAAGTGATTTAAGGCAATATGAAATTGCGTATCTTAACAGAGCGTTTTATCATTATCCTTTTGTTTTGACTACTCATGTGAATTTTTTTGAGCTTTTGTTCGGGGTTGGGAAGGAAGAGAATTTTCCTCTTTGGCAGCTTGCCGGAAGTGTAGTTATACTTGATGAAATACAAAGCTACAATGTCGATAAATGGTGGTATATGGTTGAGATGTTGAATGTTTACAGCAAGATTATCGGATTTAAACTTATCATAATGTCCGCTACTCTTCCAAGGCTTGACAGACTGCTTAATGAAGAGAGGTTTGTAGATTTGCTCGGAAGCGGTTATCTCAAACATCCGGTGTTTAAGGATAGGGTTGAGGTTGATTTTTCAATGCTTGATAAAGATGTAGAGTTTGAAGATATTGAAGAAGTGATACTTAAAGAAAACAGGCAAAAAGTGTTGGTGGAGTTTATTAAAAAAGAGAGGGCAAAAGAGTTTTATGAGTATATAAAAGATTTGAATTATGAAGTATATCTGCTTACGGGCGATGACAATAAACTCTACCGCGAAAAAGTTATAAAACGATGTAAAAGTGATAAAAAAGTGCTTTTAATCTCAACGCAGGTGATTGAGGCGGGAGTAGATATCGATATGGATTTGGGGCTTAAGGATATAAGTTTATTAGAGAGTGAAGAGCAGTTTATAGGGCGGATTAACAGAAACGGCAAAAAAAATTCAAAAGTCTGTTTTTTCGATATGGATAAAGAAGC
>JAMOOV010000187.1 GCA_027065125.1 Campylobacterales bacterium
AGTGAGGCCTGCAAGATTAACTCTTGTTTTAGGATCTGTTATTTTAGAAAAATTAAGAATTATAACTTGTCGCTTACTTTTAACAGCCCTATTGAGATTGCCACAGATTTCATTTTGGTTGTTCAAAGTAGATTTACCCCAAATTTTTTCAATGTTTTCTATAAACGATGAAAGTTCTTTACTTGCATTCAAGAGAGAGGGTTTTTTATTTTTTTCCTTTGTAGCACTATTATTATTTTCTAGACTTTGAGACACTTCTTTAAACAAATCAAATAGATGACCATTTTGAAAATAGGAGATTGCCAATAAAGGCTTTATGCATTTTGACACAAGGGCTCTAATTTTTTGAGCTTGAGAGGAGTTACCACTAACTAAACTACCATATCCTGTATCTCTTATTAACTGCTCAACCTCTTCTGGGTAAATAGGAAAAATAGTATCATCAAAAACTATGTGGTTAATATAACTTTTAGGAATGTCAAAATTCAACAATTCATTATTATACTCACCATGAGGGTCAAAAATGATTAACTGAAGAGCTTTTTTGCAGTCATTAAGCAATCTTGAAATGAAAAGTTTTGTAAAATAGCTCTTTCCTGAACCCGTTGTTCCCAATATGACCATATGCTTTGTTATAATCTCTTTCGCATCAATAAAAACATCTGTATTACTCAAACTCATTACTCCAATCTTTGTTGGATATTGCATGGTTTGACCTGAAAAGTTTGTTTTTAGAAGCTGCCCCAATGTTTGATCTGAAGCCTTAGACACTGTTTCACCAACATCAAAGGGCTGAAGGGAAGTGCTTAATCTGTCGTCTTTTAAAATTCCAACAATCGATGCTTTAGCTATTTTTAAGTTTCTCCCTTTAGATTCATTTAGATATGACAAAACAGCCGCTTTTTTCCAATCTTTATCTTTGTCTTTATCAAAAATCTTTTTTAAGATATCAACATCAGCAAACACATTGGACTCAGAAGTTGAAAATGGATTTGCAAAAAATCCCATATCATAGGCATAGATACTTGTTATTTTCGCAAGGGCTGTTCCGTCATTAACTTTTACTTCTACATATGATTGCTCAATTACATCTTCATC
>JAMOOV010000188.1 GCA_027065125.1 Campylobacterales bacterium
ATATTGCAGGAGAGTTAAGCGGTACGCTGATCCTTTTTGCTCTCTTGTGGTACTTTGGTCAAAGCGAAGCAGTGATGCGAAATATCTTTTATGCTACGCTTCTGCCTGGGCTTATCGGTTTAGTGCTGGTGGCTTTTTTTGTTAAAGATGTAGAGAAAAAAGAGTCTTCTTCTAAGCTGGATTTTACTTTTACCAAAAAAGACAAGGCAACGATTATGTCACTTTTGTTTTATTTTGTCTTTATCTTTTTTCTTTTTAATGAATCTTTTTTTACGATACAGGCAAAAAGTGTAGGTATTGGCATTGGGCTTATTCCTCTGCTTTTTGTTGTCTCAACAATTGCACAGACGCTTGTGAGTTATCCTGTTGGGGTGTTGATAGATAAAATTGGTGTAAAAAAAGTACTCTTTCTTGCGTATGGAAGCGGTATAGTAGCGCAAATTCTGCTTTTGGCACAGGAAGCTTATTTGACTTGGATTGCTTATGCGTTTTTAGGACTTTTTACAGTTACATCATTAAATGCTAACCGGGCGTATATATCCATCAGCAGTGACAACAGAGGCAGTGTTTATGGCTTTTTTTATGCAGGTGTCGCACTTTTTGGCGCAGTTGGCGCTTATGTTTGCGGTATGATATGGGAGCATGTGGGTATGTCTGAGGCGATTGTATTTTCTCTTGTGGGAACAGTTTTGACGCTCTTTGCTTTTATAATTTTTGGAGGAAAACAATGTCAGTCCTTGAAGTAAAAGATATAACGGTATCTTATAAAAAAACAGTAGGTATTAAAAATGCCTCGTTTCAAGCACAGCGAGGTGAGATTATCGGCTTTATCGGAGCTGATGGAGCCGGAAAAAGCTCACTGATGCACGCCATAGCCGGAGTGATTCGCTTTAAGGGTGAAGTGATCTATAACGGTATTACCTATCACTCACCAAAAGAGGCAGAGCAGATTAAGCCATCTATTGGATTGATGCCGCAGGGAATCGGGCTTGTACTCTATGGTACATTGACAGTCGGTGAACATTTGGAATTTTTTGCCGGTATTAGAAATCTTAAAAAAGATGAAAAGTTCAAAGCTTACAAAGAAAAACTGCTTC
>JAMOOV010000189.1 GCA_027065125.1 Campylobacterales bacterium
AGCATAGACGCGTCAGTGCAGGGTATTTATCTGAAAGAGGCTCCAAAAATGTATATGCACCTTGGAATCCCCGGAATGCCCGAGAGTTTTCAGGCAGCCTCAAAAGAGCAGTATATCGGCGAAGTGAGCATCTCTTATCCTCTCTTTAGCGGATTTGCCATAACAAATATGATAGATAAGGCAAGGTTTGAAAAAGAGCTCTCATATTTAAAAAAACTTGATCTAAAAAGAGAGCTTTTTTTGAAAGCCTCATTTTTATATAGCGCTATCTATTCTTCCCAAAAGGCATTGGATGCCCTAAAGTTTGCAAAAGAGGCAACCGGGGTCTCACTGAAAAAAGCAAGAGGTTTTTATGATAAAGGGCTTATTCCTGTAAGCGAAGTATATAATATAGAGGCAAAAGATTTTGAGATAAAGGCAAAAATAGAAGAGGTAAACGCAAATATAAAAAATCTGTATGAAAAACTCTCATATCTTACAAACTCAAAAATAGAAAATATTGATAATTTGCCGGATATAGATGTGAAAAGTTTTAAAATAGATGTAGAAAACAGAGAGGATATTTTGGCTATAAAAAAGGGCTTGGATATCGATCAAAAAGATATAGAGTTGGCCAAAAGCAGTTTCTATCCAAAACTATTTTTAAAAGCCGGAATCAAAGGATACGGAGACGATTTGGATTTTGACGGGGACGGATACAGAAACGGGGATCAAAGTTATGCAACTTTTGTTATAACGCAAAATATCTTTAACGGGCTTAGCGACAAAAATAGATTGGAGGCCGCAAAATATAAAAAAATGGCAAGATTTACTTTTTTAAATGATTATAAAAGAAGGGTCATATCAGATATAAAAGCGGATATTTTTGTCTTAAACTCATTAAAAGAAAAACTCATATGGGCTCAAAAAAGATTTAAAGCCCAAGAGAGTTATTATGAGCTTACAAAAGGCAGGTTTGAAAACCAGTTGGCAAGTGCCGATGAGTTAAGCAGAAGCATTGCATCTTTAGCAGAGGCTAAAGCCAATTTGGAAAAGATTAAATCAGACATCTTTTATCAAAAATGTAAAATATTATTAGAAATCTCTTTAAAAAAGT
>JAMOOV010000190.1 GCA_027065125.1 Campylobacterales bacterium
CGTGTTCATTGGAAATATATGGTAAAAAAGATATGCTTGAACAGGTCATTTTAAATCTTTTAATGAATGCCAGAGATGCTTATGATGAAAGAACAGATATACAAAACAAAGGGATATCTATCAAAACAAAAGATCAAAAGCAGATAGAGATTATTGATTTTGCCGGAGGTATCAGTGATACTATAAGTCAAAAGCTTTTTACACCTTATTTTACAACAAAAGAACAGGGTAAGGGAACAGGAATTGGTTTATATATGAGTAGAAGAATAATGCGTGAACATTTTGAAGGTGATCTGTTGTATGAAAAAATTGATAATGGTTCAAAATTTGTACTTCATTTTAAGAAAATAGAAGTAATTAAAAAAGGAGATTAAAAAGATGACGGAGATCCAAGTTTTAGCACAGCAGGCACAAGATATTAGCATACTCTATGTTGAAGATGAAGCGGATGTCAGAGAGCAGACAAAGATGATATTTGATATGCTTTTTAAAAATGTAGATACGGCATTTGATGGTTTGGATGCTTGGCAAAAGTATCAAAATATTCAGTATGATATAGTATTTACAGATATCAGTATGCCAAGAATGGATGGCTTGGAGTTAAGTCGACGTATCAAAGAAGAAGATCCTATGCAAAAAATTGTTATTGTTTCTGCATATAATGCTTCAGATTATCTGCTTCAAGCCATAGAGCTTGGTGTTGAGGGTTTTCTTTTAAAACCTATTGCAATAGATAAAATGGTTTTAGTTGTAAAAAAACTAGCAGACAGCATCTTATCTGCCAAACTGATGAAAGATTATAGAAAAAAATTAGAAGCAGAGGTAGAAGAGAAGACAAAAATTATAAAAAAACAGGTCGTAACAGATAAACTTACAGGATTGCAAAATCGTTTTGCTTTAAACAGAGCATTGGAAAATTCTGAAAATGGCAATGCACTTCTTTTGATAAATATTGATAACTTTGAGAGTATTAATCTAGTATATGGATATGCATATGGAGATAAGGTTATTGTATCTCTTTCAAAACTATTATCGCAAGATATACTAGAAGCATCACAGCTTTTTTATTTGGGAAATGATGAGTTTGCGA
>JAMOOV010000191.1 GCA_027065125.1 Campylobacterales bacterium
AGAAAATATAAGAGCTATCAAAGTTGATAAGATAGTTCCCACAAGAGGAACAAGTCCTCCATATACGGTTTTTGTCTGTACTTCCATACTTTCTTCGTCATCTGATGGTATCGACATATCATCATCGAAGTTGTTTATATTTGTCATCTCTTGAGTCTGTTTGCTTGACATCTCTTTTTTAACTTTTGCTTTAGAGTCAGATACGACAACCTCTTTGTTCCAAGCCGGATTTGTTATAAAGCTCCACCCATACTCTTTTATAGCGGGTTTTGCTGTCATAAAAAGAGTGATAAATATACCCACTAAAATAGCAAAAACTAAAGATGCACTTAAGAGAGAAATTTTTTGAAAGACTTTTTCCATTTTTATGCCTATAAATCCGAATTTTTTGAGATTATATAAAACTACGATTACAAAATGATTACAAAATATTTAAATTATATTAGGAGAGATATACTCTCCTACTTTACTATTTGATGCCTTTTTCTTTCCAATATACTCTTATCTTGTTTGTTAAAGCATTTGGAAGAGGCACATAGCCAAGGCTTGAAGCGATGTCGGCTCCGTTTTTGTATGCCCAGTCAAAAAATGCCGTTACTTTTTTATCCATAGCGATTTTTTCTTTTGGAAGAAGTATAAAAGTAGCCGCTACCATAGGGTATGAGCTTTTTCCCATAGGATCAGCTATAACAGAGTAAAAGTCTATCCTTGGATTGAGATTTGCTATGGCTGCACTTGATTGAAAAGCTTTTAGGGTTGGTTTTATATAGTAGCCTTCTCTGTTTTCAACGGTTGCCATAGAGATAGAGTTTGTTTTCGCATCGGCATAGTCCATATATCCTATGCTGTAAGGAGTCTGCTTTATAAGGGCTCCTACTCCCGGGTTGCCTTTGCCCCCTATGTGGTGATCGCCCGGCCAAGTTACCGATTTTTTGGCTCCGAAACTCTTTCTCCACTCAAGATTGCTTTTGCTTAGATAGTATGTAAAATTAAAGGTAGTACCACTCGCATCACTTCTATGAACAAATGTTAACTTTTTGTGAGGAAGTTTTATAGAGGGATTTGCTATTTTTATAAGTTTGTTATCCCAATACTTTATATGTCCCAAAGCTATCTCAGCTATAGCGGCTTTGCTTAATTTAAGATTTTTTACATCGGGTATGTTGTATGCCATTACGATAGCACCCACGACAGAGGGAAATTGACAAAGTTTATGTTTTTGAAGAGTTCTTGGAGTTAGAGGCTTATCGCTTCCTCCAAAATCAGACTGTCTTGCCTCGATATGCTTTATACCCGCCCCTGAACCTTCGGATATATAGTCGATCTTTGCACCTGTTGCTTTATTGTAAGCCTTTATCCACTTTTGATAAACACTATACGGAAAAGATGCTCCACTACCTTTAAAGTCAGTAGCATTCGCAAAACTAACAACCATCAATCCGGCCATTGCCGAATATACAATTTTTTTCATCTTGAACTCCTAATAAATTTGTGATGAAATTATAAAATGTTTTGGTTACTATTTGGTTACAAGCGAGAGACAAGAGATGAGGAAGAAAAAAGGTAGAGTTTTAAGAATATGCATTAGTTTTTTAAAGCCCTATAGATAGCTTCGCTAACCTCTTTTGAGTAGTGTGCGGGCTTTTTTTCAAGTACATTTTCGCCGTTTAAAAATGTCATACCACCGAGTGTTCCTATGATAATGCTAAAAGAAACGAAAAAGTTTTGTTCCCTTAGCTCTCTTTTTTTAACTCCGTTGTCAATGAGTTTTTTAACTTCGTCAACAAATTCTCTTGCAAGTTCAAAACCTCCGTCTTTTTCATCATCGAATAGAGATCTGTTTGATAGGTAAACTCTTAAAAAATACTCTACAATTTCAGGAGAAATTTCTATAATGTTATAGTAAGCCTTAGTAAATTCATATATTTTTTCTTCAGAAGTCAAATCTTTATCATTTATCTTTTTAAGAGTCGAAGCTAAAATGGAAGATGCGAACTTGATGGCACATTTTGCAAGATTGTTTTTTGAGGGAAAGTAGTTGTATATATTTCCCACACTCATCTTCATCTCTTTTGCTATGATAGGTATGGTTGTATTGTGAAACCCATTTCTCGAAAATAGCCTAAGTGAAGCCATTAAAATGGACTCTTTTTTTCTCTCTTTCATAACTATTACCTTGTACTATTTGTTTTTTTACAAAATCATTATACACAAAAAAGGAAAATTTGTATAGTTTTCATATCTTGGTTTTTAGTATTAAGTTATACTTAAACTAAATAAAAATATAATATTATGTACTATTTTTCTAAAAATATAAAAAGGAAAGAATGATGTTTAAAAATTTATCAATTAAAACAAAACTTATTATGATGGTTGCTTTGCCGGTTATTGTGCTATTATATTTGGTAGGGCAAAATATCTACAAAGATAATAGTTCATTAAATGGATTGTACAAATTAAAAAAAGTTGTACTATTGGCACAAAAAGCATCCGATTTGATTCATGAGTTGCAAAAGGAGAGAGGTGCAAGTGCGGGATATATAGGAAGTGGCGGTAAAAAATTTAAAGATATTTTATCAAAACAGAGAAAATCAACAGATCAAAAAAAAGAAATTTTACAAAAAACATTAAAAAATTTAGATTTAGCCAATATAGATGTAAGTTTAAATAAACGAATGCAACAAGCTTTGGATAGATTGCAAAGATTAAATTCGATAAGAAAAAAAATAGATAATTTAGATATAAAATTAAAAGATGCCATAAGTTACTATACTTCTTTAAATAGACTATTTTTAGACACAATAGAAGAGGCTGGTCAATTATCAACCTTTAGTGATCTTACAAAAAAATTAACAGCTTATAAATCACTGCTTGAAATGAAGGAGAAAATGGGAATAGAAAGAGCCATCGGAACTACTGCTATCGACAAAGGTCATTTTGGAAAAGGAAAACTTGCCAAATTTGCAATATTGGTAGCCGAACAAGAGCTATTTGAAAAAGATTTTTTAAAGAATGCTTCAAAAGAAAATTTGGAATATTATAATCAAACTATAAATAACCAGGCGGTAGCAAGAATTTCTCAAATAGAGTCGATCCTTTTAAACGACAATACAAAAAAAACCGTCCTTTCAAAAATAAAAACGATAGTAGGCTATGGCAACCTAATCCATAACTTTAAAAATTATGTAATTAGAGGGAAAGAAAAATATGCACAAAAGGTAAAAGATAATTATGAATTACTGACGAAATTGATCAAAACATACAAATCTTTACCAAATGTTACGAAAAAAGAGTTGGCTTTATTGGACACCATTCAAAAAACATTTACAAAATATTATAACGGTATGCCAATGATCACAGAAGCTTATGAAAATGGTCAAAATGTTCATCAATTGGATAAAATAGTAAAAGTTAATGACACTCCTGCCATCAAAGCATTACATACTTTAAATAACAGCTTTTTTATCAAAGAGACGGCTTCGGAGTTTTTCAAGCTTATGACTAAAAAAATCAATCTTGTAAATAGTGCGATTCGTTTTCAAGAAAAAAGTATCTTAAAAAATATAACTTCCAAAATAGATCAAGTAAGATTGTCTTTGTTGCTTGAAACAATTGTTTATCTTATAATTGTATTGGTAATTATATTTATGCTGATTGTCATTATGAAGGGAATTGTAACAAATCTTTCAAAATTTCAAAACGGTCTTTTAGACTTCTTTAAATATCTAAATAAAGAGATACCAACTGCTAAAAAGATAGAGATCGATACAAATGATGAGATAGGAGAGATGGCAAAAGTTGTAAACCAAAATATAGAAAAAACTACAGAGATTATAGAGGATGACAATAGAGTATTGGCTTCCATTATCCAAATTCTACAGAAATTTAGTGCCGGTGATTTTACTCAAAGGATTACAGTAAACCCAAAAAGTGAAACATTGCAACAATTAAAAGAGGCATTAAACAAAATGAGTGAAACTATCCAGAAAGCGATAGGAAAAGATTTAAATAAAATCGGCTCTTTATTGGAATCATTTTTAAGATATGATTTTACTCCAAGGATTGAAGATGACAATGGAAAATCGGTTGTAATATTAAATCAAATGGGTGATACCATTACAAATATGTTGCAAAATTCTAAAGAAGACGGAGAAGATTTAAATCAAAAATCCACTCTATTGAAAACAGAAACGGATAAATTGACGGAAATTTCAAACGAAACTACAAAATCGTTAGAAAAAGTAACTCAAATGATGCAACAAATCCGTGAAGGTATGTTTGAAACGGCAAATCAAGGAGAAGAAGTAACTACTCAAGCAAATGATATCAAAGAAGTTGCAAATGTTATAAAAGATATCGCCGATCAGACAAATTTACTTGCCTTAAATGCTGCTATTGAAGCCGCAAGAGCCGGAGAGCATGGACGAGGTTTTGCTGTAGTTGCCGATGAGGTTAGAAAGCTTGCCGAAAAGACTCAAAAAAGCTTAAATGAAATAAATACTACTATTAGTGTATTAACCCAAAGTATCAATGATATCTCTGCTAATATTCAAAACCAAACTGAACATATAAACGAAAGTGCGGAAGCGATAGTTGATGTAAACGGAAAAACTCAAACAAACAATCAAATTGTAGAAGAGTTAAATGAAATTGCAAAAGAGATTGACGATATGAGTGAAAAAATATTGAAAGAAGTAAATAGTAAAAAATTCTAAAAAATATACTTAGTGCAAGTCCTAACATATCTGTGGGTTTGCACTTGTGCTAATAAATTATTTTTTTACCATGCAATAGCAGCTACCACAAAAATCTAATTTGTGATAAGATTTAAAAGATAAAACTTGAAGAATTAAGTTATTGATTTAAAAATATTTCATTTTTGTTAATTTAAAATAAGATTTGCTATAATCTATATTTACACTATTATTTTTCTAAAAGAAGGCCATATGATACTTATGATAGACAACTATGACAGTTTTACATATAATATAGTCCAATACTGTTTTGAGCTTGGAGCAAATCTTAAAGTGGTACGAAACGATAAGATAACTATCAAAGAGATAGAAGAATTAAACCCTGAAAAGATTATCATATCTCCCGGTCCGGCAACACCTAATGAAGCTGGTATTTCACTTGAAGTTATAGAATATTTTAAAGATAAAAAGCCAATCTTGGGTATTTGTCTTGGGCATCAAGCGATTGCTCAAAATTTTGGAGCAAAGATTGTAAGAGCAAAACATATGAAGCACGGCAAAACCTCTTTGATAGTTAGAAATGAGGATAAAACTCCGATATTTAAAGATTTGCCAAAAGAATTTACAGCTACAAGGTATCACTCCTTAGTTGTTGATAAAAAGAATTTTCCTTCTTGTTTAAAAATTACTTCCCATAGTCAAGATGATGATGAGATAATGTCTTTGGAAGTTAACGGCTATGATATCTATGGTGTTCAATTCCATCCGGAGTCTATATTAAGTGAGCATGGACATAAGATACTGGATAATTTTTTAAATATATGAAATTTAACTATAAAAATGAAGCTTTTCTTGTAGGGTTGATACTCTGCATGGATTTTTTATTTTTACTGTATGGGATATCTACTTTATCTATAAGTCATGGTGAGGCTTATATATATTTTTATGGGAAAGACTTTGTACACTTTTTGGTTAGAGCATCAACATTTTTGTTTGGACAAAATGATTATGCTTTGCGATTGCCTTTTGTATTTTTTCATATATTTAGCACTATATTGCTGTATAAAATAAGCAAAAAGTATTTAAAAAGAAAAAGCGATAGACTATTTAGTGTTGTGGTGTATATATTATTGCCTGGAACAAATAGTGCTGCTTTGGTGGTTAATAGTTCTCAAATTGTCATTTTCTTGTCTCTATTTTTTATATATTTGTATGAGCAAAATAAACAAAATTTAGCATATTTTATTTTAATAATTTCTCTATTTGTGGATAATTCATTTGCTATTTTTTATCTCTCTTTGCTTTTTTTTGCGATTTATAAAAAAGATAATAAACTTTTATCTTTATCTTTGGTGCTTTTTGGTTTATGTATGTACTTGTGGGGATTTGACACAGGTGGAAAACCAAAAGACTATTTTGT
>JAMOOV010000192.1 GCA_027065125.1 Campylobacterales bacterium
GATGGAGTTAAGACAAGATGTGAAAGCTTATATCAACTTCTATAATTATCATAGATATCATCAAACACTACAATATAAAAAACCAATGGAGGTGTATGATTATCAGAAATACTTACAAAATATTAAACGAAATGAAAGTGTCATAGATCGTGATATGTTACAAAAGGTGGCATAAAGTCAATGGAATTAAAAAAAATTAGAAATTGTCTTGACTTTTGGGGTGGAATATTAATTTGATGAATTTTTTACGATACAATATTCTCAATTAGATAATATTATGACAAATATTGGTGACGATAAAGAAATAATGGAATTATTTGATAATTTATACGATAAAATTCGAAACAAAATTACATTGTAGGGGTATTGCATTTAACAAATCGCAGGAACTAACAAGGCTATACTGCGGTAGTTCAGTGTTGCCTTAAAATATCCTAAAGTATATTTTAACAAGTCCTTTTGTCTATCGAACTTACAAAAAATATTAGGAATAAAAATTTTATGTTAAAATATTACCATTTTGATTATAATAAACTAAATCGATACCATCTCCCAAAAAAAGTCTATATGTTTTTCAAAAAGTGTAGCTACTTGTTTTGAGTTTTGCTCATCTATCCTAAGAAGTGTGGCTTGCATACGATAGAAGAATAGGGGAGAGATAAACTCTTGAGCCATTAGCATAGGATCACCTGAAGTGACCATGCTCTCTTGCATCATAATGAAAAAGGCTTGAGAGAGAATTTTAAGATGAGCTTTGTGAAAATCATTTAAAAATATCTCTCTCATTTTTTGATTTTGCATAAGCTCTATCATCATAAATCTAAAAAACTTCTCACTTTTATCATCATATGAAAGAAGCTTAAAAGATGCCGCAAATTCTCTTAAAAAACTTTTACCTTTTTTTGCTGATTCTTCTATGGGTCTTTTAGACATGAGCGGATCTAAAGATGAAGAGGATAGGGTGGATACGATAGTATTTAAAATATCCTCTTTGTTTTTAAAATGATTGTATATCGCACTCTCTCTTATGCCCACTTTTGAGGAGATCATTCTTATAGATGCACCTTTGTATCCCTTTTGGGAAAATAGTTCCAATGCAACATCCAATATCTTCTCTTTTGTACTCTTTTCCATGCAAACCCCTGTAAAATCGACTTTGCATATTATACATTAACAATCGTTCATTTGTCAAGTTGTTTAATGTGAACAGTTGTTAATGTATAAAATAAATTGTATGAACAATCGTTAATGTAAAGAAAATAATAGGAAATTTACTCTTTATTTTTATAGCAATAAATTGCTATAAAAAAGAGGAAATAGTTTCAAAAAAGTATCCAATTTCTCTTGGAATTAAACGAATAAATTTAAATCGTAAATACTTCGTTTATCGTTTTAAAAAACAAGCTATTTACTGCAAATGATTGTCTTATCTGAGTAAAATTATTGATTTTGTAGAGGATTGTTGATACAAAGTGGTTTCGTTATATCTGCTTAAGACTTTTGGAAAAAGTTGTTCATGAAATGAAATGATCATAATATATTTAGATAAAATTTTTGCTATAATCATTTTTGAAAAATAAAATTTTTAGAATATTGAATATATGAATAACTGTTAATTTTTAGTCACTTTTAAAAATACATATTATAATACAAATAATAATATGTAAAATTATACTAAAAATAGTATGTATAAATAAGCATACTTTCTCCAGGATATTTTCAAGAGAATATATATTATGTTAACCAAGATATAAATACTATCTTTTAGCAAGTAGAACTTTAATTGAGTTTATATATTTTGCTAATCGTTTTTGAATTAATAAGTGATAGTATTTACAAGAGATTACCTCATCTAAATAAAATTGTAGGAGTTGTTACTGTGTAGCGGTAAAGTAAGGTATTTTTATTGTCATTTAAACGGCAATAAAAGCAAATATTGCTAAAATATTGTATTTTATTAAAGGAAAAAGCTTTATGGATTATTTGCAAATAAAAGGAAAAGAAAAACTAAATGGCAGTATTAAAATATCTGGTGCCAAAAATGCTGCATTGCCTCTTTTGGCTTCAACCATACTGTCAAAAAACAGAATATCTATAAAAAATGTTCCAAATGTAAGAGATATAAATACTTTATTGAAACTACTTTCAAATCTCGGATCAAATTACACATTTAAAAATAATGTTTTAGATATCGATTCTACCGCCATTTCAAGTACCATGGCGAATTATGAGATAGTAAAGACTATGAGAGCTTCAATCCTTACATTAGGTCCCCTACTCTCTACTTACGGACATTGTGAGGTTTCATTGCCAGGAGGTTGTGCTATAGGGCAAAGACCGATTGATCTGCACTTAAAGGCTCTTGAGCTTATGGGTGCGGATATAGAGATCAAACAAGGATATGTTGTTGCAAGAGCAAAAAATGGATTGAGGGGTGCGACTATCATTTTTGATAAAATAACTGTAACAGGAAGTGAAAATATCATTATGGCAGCAGCTCTTGCTAAAGGTAAGACAAGGATGGTAAATGTTGCTAAAGAGCCGGAAGTTGTACAGCTTTGTGAAGTATTGCAAAAAGCCGGTGTAAAAATGGATGGAATAGGCACCGATGAGCTTGTCATCAATGGAACCGATAGAGAAAAGCTTGATATGAAAGATTTTTCGGTTATACCAGACAGAATTGAGGCGGGTACTTATCTTTGTGCCGGAGCTATAACAAACTCCGAGATTACCATAAAAAGCATAATTCCTGAACATCTTGAAGCTATATTTATGAAACTTGAAGAGATGGGTTTTTCTTTGGAAATTAAAGAAGATAGTGTTACTTTAAAACCGGCAAAAAAGATACGAGCTTGTGACATAATCACTTCCGAGTATCCGGGTTTTCCAACCGATATGCAGGCTCAATTTATGGCTTTAATGACCCAAGCTGAAGGTGTTAGTATGGTTGAAGAGAGACTTTTTGAAAATCGCTTTATGCATGTTAGCGAACTTCAAAGAATGGGTGCCAGTATAATGCTAAGAGGCAATAGTGCCACTATACAGGGAAAGATAAAACTCTATGGGGCTGATGTGATGGCAACCGATCTTAGGGCGAGTTCCGCTCTTATCCTTGCAGGGCTTGTAGCCGAAGGTGTTACGAAAGTACATAGGATATACCATCTTGATAGGGGTTACGAAAATCTGGAAAAAAAGTTTCAAGATATTGGAGGAGATATAATTAGATTGAAAGAGTAGTATTTGGTATGCCCTACCCTTTTTTAGAAAAACCAAAGAGCGGATTTTATCGCTCTTTGTAAAATTTGTATAAATTAAGCTCTTGCTTTTTTGAGCATATCGGCTATCAAAAAAGCCATTTCAAGAGCTTGATCTGCATTTAGTCTTGGATCACAATGAGTGTTGTATCTTGAGCATAGAGTTTCTTCCGTTATTTCTCTCGCCCCACCGATACACTCAGTAACATTTTGACCTGTCATTTCAAGATGTACCCCTCCTGCATAAGTACCTTCTGCTTTATGAATTTCAAAAAATCTTTCAACCTCTTTTAGGATATTATTAAACGGTCTTGTTTTGTAATTGTTGGAAGTTTTAATAGTATTGCCATGCATAGGGTCTATGCTCCACAATACTTTTTTACCCTCTCTTTCTATAGCTTTAATAAGTTTAGGTAAATATTTACCTATCTCTTCTGCACCCATTCTTACTATGACATTAAGTCTTCCGGCTTCATTTTCGGGGTTTAGTATGTCGGTTAACTTTATAAGCTCTGTTGTACTCATAGTTGGACCTGCTTTTACACCTATGGGATTTTTTACACCTCTTAAAAACTCAACATGAGCACCGTTGACATCTCTGGTTCTGTCACCTATCCAAAGCATATGAGCCGAACAGTCATACCAATCTCCACTTGTACTATCTTTTCTCGTTAAAGCTTTTTCGTAGTTTAGAAGTAAAGCTTCGTGAGATGTATAGACTACTGTTTGTTTGATATTGGGAGTATTTTCCGAATTTATACCACAAGCATTCATGAAAGCTAAAGATTCAGTAATTTTATCGGTTAAAACTTTATATCTACTGTCAAGTCTATTGTCTTTTACGAATCCAAGATTCCATCTATGTATCTCGTGAAGATCTGCCAAACCCCCTCTTGCAAAAGCTCTCAAAAGGTTATGGGTTGCTACTGATTGATTATATGCCCTTATCATTCTCTTTGGATCTGGAGTTCTGCCCTCTTTTGTGAAAGTTATATCGTTTATGATATCGCCTCTGTAACTTGGTAATTTTATACCATCTTTTTCTTCAAAATCAGAACTTCTCGGTTTGGCAAACTGTCCTGCCATCCTACCCACTTTTACTACCGGGCATCCACCTGAAAAAGTCAAGACTACCGCCATTTGAAGAATAACTTTAAAAGTATCTCTTATGTTGTCGGCACTAAATTCTGCAAAACTCTCAGCACAATCTCCGCCTTGAAGTAAAAATGCTTTACCTTCTGTAGCTTCTTTCAAATCTTGTTTTAGATTTCTAACTTCTCCTGCAAACACTAAAGGTGGAAATTTACTAATCGTATCTTCTACTTCTTTAAGTTTTTCTATATCAGGATAAACGGGTTGTTGTTTTATCTCTTTGTCAATCCAACTTGACGGATTCCAATCTTTCATACTAAAGTCCTAAAAATTTATTTTTTGTAAAAATACACAAATATTACTTTATCTTTGGTAAATTTAGATATAAAATTATAGATTTTTAATATTTAAGTAACAATTTGTTATAATTTTTTAAAATTTAGTATAGAGGTGGGATATATGGAACATCTATTACCTGTTGTGATAGTTTCTTTGATTGTAGCTTTTTTTGTATATAAAAATATCAATAAAATTACTGCAAATATTGATACTATTGACAGAAATTCATTTGAATTTTATTCAAAATATGCAAGAATTGTAGAAAGATATATAAAAAATATCGAAGAGATTATAGAAAAAAATAGTGTATTGGCGGATGAAAAATATATCTTAAAAGATGAAAATAAAAAAGATGATATACAAGAACAGTTATATGGACTTATAAGACAGTTAGCCTTTTTTGAAACTCAACAAGCTAAAGAAAAAGATAAAAAAGAGCTTGAAAGCCAATTTTTTAAATTACTATCTACTCTTGATACAATAGTAAAGGATAATTTTAAAGATGGAGATAACTTAGCAGACGAATTAAGGGAACAACTTCACGAAGAGTATCAAATTTTAAAAAATGGATATAGTAAAAAATAATATTTTGGTATAGTTTTTGCTTTTTATTGTAAATAAATAAAAAGCAAAGGCTGTCTTATGAAAGTAAAACAGACAAAAACATCTGTCAATGTAGTCATAAAAGAGGATACACAGACTTTTTTATATTTTAAAAGCTTGATAGAAAAGAATTTTAAAAACAAGTTAGCAAATAAAAATAAAATAATCATTTTTAACGATCCTAATGAAGAAGTTAGCAGAAGATACTTTTTGAAACTTTTATCAAAGATTTATGCCAGAAAAGCAGCCAAAAAATTAAAAAGAATTTGGCAAATCGAAAAGGCTGTAGATAAAAGCATAAAAATATCGTTGATACAAAAAAATCAAATTCAACAAGTTGTAAAGATAGCAATAAAATATAATAAAATGACAAACTCTATAGAGATATCTATGGATAAGAAAAATAGATTTATCTTAAGAGGAATAAAAAATATATTTAAAAATTATGAAGTTACATATTATCCCTCAATGGATAAAACCTATATTCAAAATATTGATAAAAATTTTGGTATCGTTTTGCAACATTTTATATCTACAAGGGAGATTTTAGGTATATTTTTAGATATCAAGTATGATGATGGTATTTTTGATGAGATAAATGAAGAAAATTTAAAAAAGATTGATAAAAAGAATAGAAGAGCCAATATATTGCTTGATGATTTTTATAAAAAACTAAATTGCAACAGCAAAGACCCTTACGACAAGATTAGAAAAAGCTACCTTTTGCTTACAAAAAAGTATCATCCTGATGCGATTTCTAACGATAATGAAATTATTTTAAAAGTTTATAGAAAAAAATTTCAAGAGATTCAGCAAGCTTATAAAACTATCAAAGAGTATCATAGATATATCGGTAATGTAGCTTAATTTTGAATTATTGTGTTTAGTATTATTTTTTATTGACAATAATGATTTTTTATTGTATCATTTGCTTTGATTATGATAATTATATTCAATTTTTATAATTTTAAAATATCAAGGGAGCAATAAAATGGAAATTCAAAAACGAAGTTTAAAGTGTTTTCCCGTGCAATTTTTTGCTGTTATTATGGGTTTTTCGGGATTGACTATTGTTTATGCGAAAGCTTTTCATATACTTGGTTTTCCTTATAGTATTTATGAAGTTTTACTTTTTGTAGATACGATACTGTTTTTTGTGATATTTGGGGCATATCTTTTAAAATGGGTATATTATCCCTCGGAAGTGAAAGCGGAGTTCAATCATCCGGTAAAGAGTGCTTTTGCTCCGGCTATATCCATAAGCTTTTTGTTGTTATCCATATCATACTATGACTATGATCCTGCTGTAGCTGTAACATTTTGGTTTATAGGTGCTCCTTTGCATCTGTATTTTACATATATCACTATGAAATTTTGGATAGACAATACTTTTAATATAGGACATATTTCGCCGGCTTGGTTTATACCGATAGTTGGTAATGTACTGGTTCCTGTAGTTGGAGTTGACTGCATGCCGGAGTATGTATCTTTGTTTTACTTTAGTATAGGTATATTTTTCTGGATTGTTCTATTTGCTATCATAACATATAGGATGATTTTTCATCACCCTCTTGCCAAAAGGTTGTTGCCTACATTTTTTATCCTTATAGCACCTCCTGCGGTTGGATTTATCAGTTATTTTCGTATTACTTTCGGAAGTATTGATTTGACAAGTCAATTTTTATATTGTATTGCTTTATTTACATTTTTTCTTATGTTTTTCATGCTTGATAAATTTACTAAAATTGAGTTTTTTATATCTTGGTGGGCTTATACATTTCCTATGGCAGCTATGAGTATAGCTACTATATTACTATATCTTGTTTTTCATTCGACACTATTATATATCGGTTCAATTCTTTTGATAGTTTTGACTATGACTGTGGTGGCAATTGTAAGCTATAAGACTATAGAGGCGATAAAAAAAGAGCAAATTTGTATTTCGGAGGAGAGTTAAAATGAATAAAAGAGTTTTGATAGCCGGTTTTTTACTTGGAGTGGTATTTTCTTTTTTTGCAATTCCGTTAATTTTTAAAGCGAGTGCCAAGCAAATATTTTTTAAAGAGATTACAAGTCCTTATAGTTTTGAAAAAACTGTTAAACTTATAGCTGATAAGATAAATCACCAATCTGGTTGGCATGTAGTAAATATAATCAACCAAGAAGAAGAGATCATTAAACATGGTGGTAAAGATGTAGGCAGAGTTAAAATTATAAAATTTTGCAATGCAAAGTTGTCTGCCACAATGCTTGGAAACGATGACAGAAAGTTTATGTCCGTTAAAATGCCTCTTAGTATTAGTGTTTATGAGTTAAGTAATGGCAAGGTGGAAGTTGGTCTTATGAATGGATATCTTATGGCAAGAATGTTTAGTGGTACAAAAACCGGTGATGTAATGGAGAGTGTCGTAAAAGATATGGAGTCTATCATGGGATTTGTTCATTTTAGATTTAGTATCTTTTAGTTTGATACTATTTTATTAATATTTTTTAAATTATTTAAGGAGAGTGTGTAGTCAGGAGTGTCACTCTCTCCAAAACCCCAATCAACAAATATATACTCTATATTAGCATTTTTTGCTGCTTTTTCATCTTTTAAGCTATCTCCTACAAGAATAGCCTCTTTATTTGATGCATTGAAGTGTTTTAGTATGTATTGTATTATCTTTGGATCAGGTTTTCTTGCTTTTATGGTGTCTGAACCTAATATGACTTGAAAATATTTATCTATATCCAAATGTTTCAACATCTTTTTTGCAAACATTTCGTATGCATTCGTGGCTACTGCCATATCGTGTTTTTGATGCAAAGTATCAAGCATACCCTTTATACCGTCGTATAATCTCATCTCTTTTATACAATTTTCATAATAATGTTTTTCAAAAATTTTTCTGCATTCGCTGTATGGTTTAACATTTTCATAAAAGAGTTTTGGCAAATCTTGATCAGGCATATTTATAAGTTTTGTTACCGCATCAATACTAAAAGGCGGTAGTCCTAATTCATTTCTGACAAAATTTATACTTTTTGTTATTGAGCGACTACTATCAAGCAAGGTTCCGTCCATATCAAATATAATTACTCTCTTTTGCAATTTTTTCTCCTTATGATAAGCTTAAAACACAAATATAGAAAAATATAAATGAGGCATATTAAGACCTTTTGCTATACTATTTCACTGTTGATGTTTTGATTGTAACCCAAATGAAATATTAGCAAAAGTAACCTAAAATAACCGATTGATTGAGAGAATAGTTTACTCCTCCTTTTCTATTCTCTCAAATTTTTTCCAAAATTTCTCAAAAAATGTTATAATAACAGTAAAAAAGTTGACAAATGAAAAATTTTGAGATAAAATTTCACTTCTATTTTATATGTGCGGGAATAGCTCAGTGGTAGAGCACAACCTTGCCAAGGTTGGGGTCGCGAGTTCGAACCTCGTTTCCCGCTCCATGCTATTTATCTTGGCTTTTTTTCTACAATTTGCTTTTTCCAATGATAACTTTATCTTGAAAGATCACTACTGTGTGCAAAATGATACAATTTATCTAAAAGAGTTATTTCCAAAAGCGAAAAAAAACTTTAAATTATTTAAAGTACCCCACAATATAAACAACTACAAAGTACCTTCTGTTGATATTATTTCTCCTATAAAAAATATTTTAGGAGTTGAAGTGGATGATATAAGTGGCGGTGTTGTACTTTTTGACAAGAGATGTAATCTAAAATATGAAAAAAAGAAAATTATTGATGTTTTAAAAAGTAAATTTTTAAAACAATACAATTATTTTGTAATAAAAAATATTGATATAAAGCCAATTAGTTCTTTTCCAAAAGATTTTGACAAATATAGTTTTTCAGGGATAAAAATATCAAATTATAATCTTCACAAAAGCAGAGGTACATTTTCTGTTTTATATAAAGATGAAAAAGATAGAGTGCTTAGAGTCTATTTTAAATTTAAAATAGTTGCAAAAATAGCAGTTTTTAAAGCAAAAAATAATATCACAAACGGTAAAATCCTATACTTAAATGATTATGATGAAGTTGTGGTAAAATTTGATAAAATACCTACTGATATAGTCAGATTTAAAACCTTAGATGGGTATGTGGCGAGAACTTATATCAGGCGGGGAAAAATAATAACTTCATATATGATAAAAAGAAAAAAATTGATAAGAAAGAAGCAAATCGTAACAGCAGTTGTAAAAAATGGTGCATTAAGTGTCGAGTTTACTGCCACAGCCTTAAACGGTGGAGACAAGGGAGATGAGATAAAAATTATGAATGAAAGCAGAAAGATATTTAGGGCTATAGTTAAAGATAGAGATTTGGTGGAAATAAAATGAAAGTTATCATTGCTATAAGCGGAGGAAGCGGTGTAAATCTGGGCTTAAAAATCTTAAAGCACCTTCCTGAAGATATAAAAAGGTACCTTATAATTTCAAAAAATGCTAAAACTGTTTTTAAAGAGGAAACAAATTTAGAAATATTCGATGATGGAGATATCGCGGCAAGTTTGGCCTCGGGGTCTTTTGGATGCAATGCTATGATTGTAGTACCTTGTAGCATGAATACTCTTGCAAAGATTGGTTGTGGAATTGCAGACAACTTAACTACAAGAGCTGCAAGTGTGATGATAAAGGAGAAAAAAGATCTTCTTTTGGCACCAAGAGAACTGCCCTACTCTGCCATAGCACTTGAAAATATGCTCAAATTATCCAGACTTGGTGTGATAATAGCCCCACCAGTTTTAGGTTACTATTCCAATCCTAAAAGTTTAGATGATATGGAGGATTTTATTATAGGTAAATGGTTTGATTTGATAGGTATTAAACATCACCTGTATAGCAGATGGAAAGTTGATGAAATTGAGGATAAAGATGAATAAAAAAATAGCAATATATCCAGGTACATTTGATCCTATTACCAATGGTCACTTGGATGTTATCATGAGAGCTAGAAAAATTTTTGATAAAGTATTGGTTGCTGTTGCAGAATCAAGCGATAAAAAACCGATGTTTTCTCTTGAAAAAAGAGTAGAGTTTATACAAGCTACCATTAAAGAGTTGGATGGTGTATGGGTGGAGAGCTTTGATTGTTTGCTTGTTGATTTTGCAAAAAAGAAAAATGTTATGACTATCGTCAGGGGCTTAAGGGCAGTCAGCGACTTTGAATATGAGCTACAGATGGGTTATGCTAACAATTTTTTAAATAAAGAGATAGATACAGTGTATCTTATGCCTTCACTAAAAAATGCTTTTATAAGTTCATCAGTGGTGAGAGTCATCTTAAAACATAAAGGCGATCCCTTATCTTTGCTACCTAAATCCGTAAGGGAGATGATAGAGTGTATGTGATATTCGAAGGTGTTGATACAAGTGGAAAGTCAACTCAAATAGATATTTTAAAAAAAGAGTTTTCGAATGCTATTTTTACAAAAGAACCCGGAGGTACTAAGCTTGGAGTTGATATACGAAAATTATTACTTGATGGTACTGTATCAAGCAAGAAGACGGAGTTATTTTTATTTTTAGCTGATAGAGCAGAACACTATTTTAAAGTTATTAAGCCAAACAGAGAAAAAAAACTTATAGTTAGCGATAGAGGTTTTATCTCTGGTGTCGCATATGCAAAAACAAATCAAAAAGAGTTTGATTTTGATAGGTTGATAGAATTAAACAAGATAGCCATTGATAATGATATGCCGGATACTGTTTTTTTGTTTCTTGCAAATGAAAAAATTATTAAAGAAAGATTGAGTGGTAGAGGTATGGACAATATAGAAAAAAGAGGTATAAAATATCTTTTGGATGTACAAGATAATATGCGAAAAATCATATCTATACTTGACATAAAGTGTATTGAAATAGATGCTTCTAAAAGCATAGATGAAATCAGTGGTATTATTAAAAAATATATAACAATAGGATAAAAAAATGATAAATGCATTAAGAGGAATGAAGGATATTTTGCCACCTCAAAATGAGAAATTTGAGTATTTTATAAAAAATGCATCAAGGATAGCTAAAAATTATGGTTTTGAATATATCGAAACTCCTATACTTGAAGAAACTGTACTCTTTAAAAGAAGTGTTGGAGAGAGTAGTGATATAGTTGGCAAAGAGATGTACGAGTTTGTTGATAAGGGAGGCAATAATGTCTGCTTGAGACCGGAAGGTACGGCGGGGGTAGTTAGATGTTTCGTTCAAAACAAATTTGATAGAATCGGAAGTGTTAAAAGATTTTTTTATTATGGTCCTATGTTTAGATATGAAAGACCTCAAAAAGGACGACTTAGAGAGTTCCATCAATTTGGTGTAGAGTGTTTTGGGGAGGATAGTCCTTTTGAGGATGTCAATATAATCTTAATGTTAAAGGATATTTTGGATTTTTTCGGTATCAAATATACACTAAAGATAAACTCCTTGGGGTGTGATAAGTGTTTGCCCCCTTTTAGAGATAATTTGGTAAAATTTTTGACCGATATTGAGGACGGATTGTGCGATGATTGCAAAAGAAGGATCAAGACAAACCCTATAAGAGTCTTTGACTGTAAAAATAAAAATTGTCAAAACTTGCTTAAAGATGCACCAAGGCTGGGAAGTATGCTTTGTGATGAGTGTTTTGAGAGTTTTGAATTTGTCAAAAAAACATTAGATAGCTTGGCTGTTCCCTATGAAGTTGATAGCAATTTGGTGAGAGGTCTGGACTACTATACAAAGACCGCTTTTGAGTTTGTTTCGGGAGATATTGGAGCTCAAAATGCTGTAGCGGGCGGAGGAAGATATGATAAACTGGTCGAATTTCTTGGTGGTAGAGCTACTGCGGGTATCGGCTTTGCGATAGGCATAGAGAGGCTTTTGGACTTAATAGAGCCGGATAAAATAGAAAAAGACGGGTATTATATGGGTGCTTTAGATGAAAATGCTTTGAGTATTATCTTTAAAATTGGATACAAAAAGAGAAAAAAAGAAAAAGTTGAGATAGCCTATAAGACAAAAAGTTTAAAAGCTCACTTGAAAGCTGCCGATAAAAAAGGAGTTAGATATTGTGCTGTTATAGGTGAAAATGAGATAAATGAGGGAAAAGTTTGGGTAAAAGATTTGTTAAAAAAAGAGGAATATTCTATAGATATTGATAAATTTAGCGAGTAAAAGATGAATAGATACGGTATTGATGTATGGGGTGGTAAAAGATTTGATATACGAAACGGAGAAGTTGTAGTAAATCACAAGTCAAAGCCCTCCATCATAGATATAGTTAGTAGAGTCAGAGAAGATGGTTTGAGCGGACCTTTGCTTATAAGATTTCCTCACTTGATAGAGTCTCAAATCTCTTTGATGTATGACACTTTCACAGAAGTTCAAAATGAATTTAAGTACAAAGGTGGTTTTAATGCCGTTTTTCCCCTTAAAGTCAATCAATACCCCGGTTTTGTGAAAAATCTGGTTGAAAAAGGAAAGAAATACAACTACGGATTAGAGGCAGGCAGTAAAGCGGAGCTTCTACTTGCAATGACTTACAATAATGCCAATGCACCTATAACTGTGAATGGTTTTAAAGACAACGAAATGATAGTTCTTGGATTTTTGGCGGCGAAGATGGGGCAAAATATCACTTTGACTATAGAGGGTATAAATGAGCTTGAAAGTATAGTGGAAAATATCAAGAACTTTGACGGAGTTGTGCCAAATATCGGACTTAGGATAAGGCTCCATAGCTCCGGTATAGGTATATGGGCAAAAAGCGGAGGTATCAATTCCAAGTTTGGACTGACCTCTTTGGAACTTATTACTGCTATAGATATTTTGAAAAAGCATAATCTATTGGAGTATTTTACTATGATACATTTTCATATAGGCTCCCAGATAGAGGATATTGCTCCACTAAAAAAAGCACTAAGAGAGGCCGGAAATATATTTGCCGAACTTAAAAAAATGGGTGCAAATGCCCTAAGGGCAATCAATCTAGGAGGCGGTTTGGCCGTAGAGTACTCCCAAAATGAAAATAGATATCATAGAAACTACTCGCTTAAAGAGTATGCTAGTGATGTTATCTATCTTTTGCAAGATATTTCAAAAAGAAAAGATGTAAAGGAGCCTGATATATTTATAGAGTCGGGTAGATATGTGGCGGCCAGTCATGCCGTTTTGGTTACACCTGTGCTTGAACTTTTCTCAAAAGATTATAGCGAAAAGGCTTTGAGACTGGATAAAAAGAACCCTCCTTTGGTTAAAGAGCTTTATGATCTGTATAAAGATATGAATGGAAAAAATGCTCTTGAATTTTTGCATGATGGCATAGATCATATGGAGTCTCTCTTAACTCTTTTTGACTTAGGTTATATAGATATAGAGGACAGGTCAAATACGGAGATACTTGTAAATCTTATCATAAAAAAAGCACTCTATCTATTAAAAGATAAAAATCACAACGAATTACTATCTATACAAGACAGAGTTCAAGAAAGGTATCTTTTAAACTTTTCTATTTTTCAAAGTTTGCCTGATAATTGGGGTCTTGGACAAAATTTTCCCGTGATGCCTCTTGATAGACTTGATGAGAAAAATCAAAGAAGTGCATCTTTGTGGGATATTACCTGCGATAGTGATGGAGAGATAAGCTTTGATATAAAAAATCCTCTTTTTTTGCATGATGTAAATCTTGATGAAGAGGATTATTTTTTAGGCTTTTTCTTAGTGGGTGCATATCAGGAGACTATGGGTATGGAGCATAACCTTTTCGCACATCCTACAGAACTTAGTGTAGAGATAAGCGATGAAGGGTATGAGATAAAAAATATCATAAAATCAAAGAGCATTATAGAAATTCTAAAAAATATTGAGTATAATGAGGGTGAGATAAGATCTATCTTGTATGATAAAGTGAAAAAATCAAAACTTGTAGCAGAAGATAAAAAGAGTAGAGTTTGCGAAATGATAAATACCTTTTTGAATGACAACAGTTACTTAAAAACTGATATAATTCAGCCTAATTTTTTTGATTGAAAGGTTTAATATATAGATATGAGTGAAAAAATTTCTTTATGGAAGCAGATAAAAGAGGATTTTAATATGCCCTATCTTTGTGATCCGGCTATTGATTCAAAAGTTGAGCTATTTTTTAATTATCCCGGTGTTTGGGCTATTATATGCTATAGAATTGCACATAGATTTTACAAAAGGAATTGGAAAATACTCTCTAGGATTATTATGGGTATAGTGCAAATCATAACAAACATAGACATACATCCTGCGGCAACAATAGGGAGAAGAGTGTTTATAGATCATGGATTTGGTGTGGTTATCGGAGAGACGGCTGTAGTCGGTAGTGATGTGCTGATATATCAGCAGGTGACTTTAGGGGGTGTGAGTCTTGAAAGAGGTGTTAAGAGACATCCTACTATCGAAGATGGAGTTGTAGTGGGCGGAGGAGCTAAAGTCCTTGGAGATATCACTATAGGGAAAAATTCAAAGATTGGAGCAAATTCAGTTGTTATACATAATGTACCTGAAAACTCTACTGCTATAGGAATACCTGCAAGAGTGATTGAGAAAGGTAGAGATAAATCTCAGCTTTCACACAATAAACTACCCGACATTAATAAGGAGCTTTTTGAGTATATCATTAAGAGATTGAATGTTTTGGAAGAGGTTTTAGTGAGCCATGATGAGAAGATCGTTCTCGAGAAAGATAAAGAGCTTGAGAAGATTTATGAAATGTTCTTAAAAACTATAAAAGGATAAAGCAATGTTGACAAAAAGAGTAAAGGTGTTAAATGAGTCTATGACTATAGCTATAAGTTCTCTTGCAAGAGAGTTAAAGGCTGAAGGAAAGGATATACTTAGTTTTTCGGCGGGAGAGCCGGACTTTGATACTCCTGAGGTTATTAAAAATGAGGCTATAGAAACCCTGAAAAAAGGTTTTACCAAGTATACTGCCGTAGCAGGTATCCCGGAACTTCTTGAAGCTATATGTGTAAAATTGGAAAGAGACAATAACATTAAGTATAAACCTTCAAATATCATAACAAGCAATGGGGCAAAGCATTCTTTGTTTAACCTTATTCAAGCCTTGATTGAAGATGGCGATGAAGTTATCATACCCTCCCCTTACTGGGTAACTTATCCTGAACTTGTTAGATATAGCGGAGGAGTTGTGGTAGAGGTTGAGACTACGGATGAGAGCGGATTTAAGATGACTGCTAAGCAGCTAAAAGAGGCTATTACTTCAAAAACAAAGATGATCATCTTAACAACTCCGTCAAATCCTACCGGTTCGGTTTACTCCAAAGAGGAGCTTGAAGAATTGGCTGAAGTTTTAAAAGGAACCGATATATTTGTATGCTCCGATGAGATGTATGAAAAACTTATATATGACGGAAAGAAGTTTATATCCGTTGCAAGTATAAATGAGGATATGTTTCAAAGAACTATTACGGTAAATGGTCTTAGTAAGTCAGTTGCAATGACGGGGTGGAGATTTGGTTATCTTGCAACTCCTAATGATGAACTTATCGGAGCTATGAAGAGGCTTCAAAGTCAAAGTGCATCAAATATAAACTCTATCACTCAACATGCCGCCATAGCAGGATTAGACGGCAGAGCGGATGATGATATAGAAAGAATGAGAGTAGAGTTTGAAAAAAGAAGAGATTTAGCCATAAGGCTTATAGAGGATATAGATAAGCTCTCTGTCGTTAAACCTGACGGAGCTTTTTATCTTTTTATAAATATCAAAAAAGTGAGTAACAACTCAATGAATTTTGCCAAAGAGTTACTTGCTAAAAAAGGTGTTGCGGTTATTCCTGGGATTGGTTTTGGTAGCGAGGGATATGTAAGATTTTCTTTTGCTACGGATGAGAAAAGTATCATAGAGGGTATCAAGAGGATAAAAGAGTTTGTTTCATAAAGAAAAAGTGCTTATAAGTGCCTGTCTGATAGGTGAAAATGTAAAATACAACGGTAAAAACAATTTACTTGATGATATAGAAGAGTTGAAAAAAAGGTATGATTTGGTACCTTTTTGTCCTGAGGTTGAGGGTGGACTACCTACCCCTCGACCACCATCTGAAATAGTCTGTTTTGAACCTTTGAAGCTTGTCAATCAAAAAGGCGAAGATGTTACCGAGTGTTTTATTAATGGAGCAAAAAAATGTTTAGAAGTGTGCAAAAGCCTTGATGTTGAAAAAGCTATACTAAAATCAAACTCTCCCTCTTGCGGAAAAAATAGAGTATATGATGGAACTTTTAGTGGAAAATTGGTAGCTTTGCCGGGAGTAACAGCAAAACTACTTAAAGAAAATAATATAAAAGTTTTTGATGAAAAAGATATGTTAATTTTTACACAAACGAGATTACAATTTATACAGTAATCTCTTTTATATCAGCTATCTCTTTAAAAGTTTTGTAGATGGAACTTATGAGATTTTTTCTGTTGGTTTTTATCATTTCATCTTTGACATTTACCATTACATTATCGAAAAAGCTATCTATCTTGGGCTTTAGTGAGAAAAGTTCTTGAAGTCTAACCTCGTAATCATCAAAATTTTTATCCTTTAACTCTTTATACTCGTTAAAAAGCTCTTTTTCTTCATTTTTTTCAAAAAGTTTTTCATCTACTATCAACTCTTTGTTTGTATCCACATCTTTTACTATATTTGAAACTCTTTTAAATGTAGTAAATACTTCTTTGAAATCATTGCTTATAACTATATTATTTAGTGCTAAAACTTTTTTGGAAATATTTAATATATCTCTCTCTTCACTTTGAAGAACAGCTTTTAAGATAGATGGATTTATGTCAAAAAATTGATATAACCTCTCTAAGAAAAATTCTTCAAGTCTATTTTTATCTATATTTTTATATTTTTTAGATAAATTGTCTATAACTCTTTTTATATCAAATTTTAACTCTCCTTCTAAAACTATTTTAACAATGCCGTTTGCTGCTCTTCTAAGACCGAATGGATCTTTGTTACCTGTTGGAATTTTACCTATATCGAAAAGAGCAAAAATCGTATCAAGTTTATTTGATAGAGCTACTATAGAGCTAAAAAGAGTGCTTGGTAAAGGTGATGTTTCGCTATTTGGTAAATATTGCTCTTTAATAGATAAGCAAACTTTTTCATCTTCTCCTTCGGCTTTGGCATAGTAGTATCCCATAGTTCCTTGAAGCTCGGTAAATTCATAAACCATTTCACTTAAAAGATCGGCTTTACTTAACATCACGGCTCTTTCCATTAACTTTTTATCAATATTCTCTTTATCGGCAAATAAATCACAAAGATATAGGGCTATCTCTTTTTCTCTCAACTCTTTATCGTAAATCGATCCCAATCCTTGCAAATATAATATATCTTTTAAACCTTCATACTTCAGTCCATTTTTTAAGTCGTTTTTATAAAAAAACATAGCATCACTTAGTCTGGCTCTTAAAACTTTTTCGTTACCTTGAATAATAAGAGAAAAATCATCTGTTATAGCATTTGATACTACAACAAAATTGTTGGATAATTCATTTTCTTTGAAAACCGGAAAATATCTTTGATGCTCTTTCATGGATGTGATGATAACTTCTTGAGGTAATTTCAAAAACTCTTTATCAAAACTTCCTAAAAGTGCAGTCGGATGCTCCGTGATAGTTACCACTTCATCAAGCAAATCTTTATCTATCTCAATAGATATATCACTTTTTTGCTCCAATTTTTCAAATTGCTCCAAAATCCTCTTTCGTCTTTCGTTTTGATAGAGTATAACTCCGTTTTTATCAAGTCTGCAAAAGTAACTTCCTGCAAAATCAAAATCAAAAGGTTTATACGATATACTTCTGTGCGGATATGAATAGTTGGAACTTTTTACACCATATATCTCGAACTCAACCTTCTCGTCTCCAAATAAACAAGCTATCCATCTAATAGGTCTTATAAAACTTTCTTCTAAATTTCCCCATCTCATAGACTTGCCAAAATTTAAGGATTTTAAAAATGTATGTAACATATCTCCTATAAGTTCTTTTGAATTTTTGCCATCTATCTCTTTTTTATAGTAAAGAACTTCTTTATCGCCTTTTTTTGCAGTTTTTATCTCACTTATATCAACTCCGCACTTTTTAGCAAATGATAAAGCAGCATTTGTCGGCTTATTGTCTTTGTAAGCTATATGCAAAGGTGCACCAAAAAATTCTTTGGTTTTGTTCGGCTGTTTTACAGGAAATTCTCTATGCCATAAGAGTAATCTTCTTGGAGTATAATAAAAGTCAAATTCACAAAGTAGAGAGTTTTTTTCTAAAACTTCACTCCACTTTTTATCAACATTTGGCAACTCTTTTAAAAATGGAATAGCAGGTAGCTCTTCAACTCCTACTTCTATAAGCATTGGTTTAAGCATCATAAAAACCTTTTAAAAAATATAGTGGATTTTATCTAAAAATAGATTTAAAATTGATTAGTCGAACTTTATATCCTTTTTTCTTTCTATAAATATTTCATTTTCATTATTGTAATTTATAATTCTTGCAAATTTTAGATTTATAAAAGTACCATTCTGTAAGTACCATTTTTTTAATCTAAAAAATATCCTTATTTTTTTATCTTTATCATAGCATAAATAATGATTTCTATAGATACCGCTTATTTTGTAAAGAACTTCATTTTGGTATTTTGGTTTTGAAAGATCCATTCCTTTTTGATAATTCAAATAGTATCTTTTTATATTTTTTATTTTTCCTTCTCTAAAAGCACTAATTATAGAATATATTTCAAGATTGCCTTTGTACCTTTTTATATTTTTAACTACTATATTATATAAAAACCCTTTTTTTAAAAGTCTATTGAAATGAAAAAGATAAATTGCTCTATCGTTTAACTTTTTTATAACTGCACCACTTTTATTTTTATATATGACTGCAGCATTTCTTAATAAAACAGGTTTTGTAATATATTTTAAAGAGTAAAGATCTTTTATATCTATTTCTTGATATATCTTTTTTTTAACTTTTTTAAAGAGATGCTTGGTCTCTTTAAGATTGGTGGTAAAATAGGCAAATATAGGTAAATGATCTGAATAACCTCTACCTGTAAACACACCATATCCAAATCTTTTTTCCCATCTATTGATAGAACTTCTATTAAAAAGATATGGAGCCTTAAAAACTCTAAAAGAGTTTTTGATATACTCAATTCCCTTTTTATCAAACATACTACACGGCAATAAAATATTGTCTATAGTATTTTTTTTGCCTTGATAAAGATATGAAAATCTCTCCGTATAAGGTAATTCGTACCATAAATTATAAAGCAATCTACAATCTTTTTTGATATCATCTATTTGAACTGGTTTGCCATTTGCAAAAGTTTTCAATATATTGTTTATACCTGTTTTGCCACGAGTGTTATCCAATCTTCTTTTATGTAAAAAAGTGATATTTTCATTATAATTTGAATTAAAATCCCCAATAATTATATATTCGGTACCTTTTTTTAACTCTCTTAATCTTTTTTCAAGAGCAATGGCATATTTTATCCTTTCACTCTCCGGTGCACTTTTTGATTTCCAATGATTGACAAATACTATCAACTCTTTATTGTTGATATTGATATGAGCTTCGAGTATATTTCTATATGATTTTTTATATGAAACTCTTATCTCTTTTGTGCGAATGATTTTGTATTTTGATAGTATAGCAGTTTTGACAGTACTGTCTTTTTTATCAGCTATTGCAAAGTATTGATAATTTAAGCCTCGTTTTTTTATAGCACTCTTCAAATCAAGTAAAGCTTTTTTGCTCTCTATCTCTTGAAGACCAATAATATCCGCTTTTAAATCGTATATAACTTTTGAAATATTTGAAAGCTTTTTTTGATATGTATATTTATTCCATCCTTGAGGTGAGTTTGGTGCATACTCTCTATACTCTTTGCCACTGTAATTCATATCAAATAGATTTTCTACATTATAAGAAGCTACTTTGAAAGTTAAAGCTTGTAACAATATAGGTATAATTAAAAATAGTAATTTCATAAAGATATCTTACAGTAAATTTGAAATATATTTACTCCCCTATATATTTTTTTAATTTTCTTCCGACTTTAGGATGTTTTAGTTTTTTTATAGCAGAACTTTCTATCTGCCTAACTCTCTCTCTTGTTACATTAAGCTCTTTGCCTATCTCTTCGAGAGTTCTATCACTTTCATCTTCCAAAAGCCCAAATCTCATCCTGATAACTGCCTTTTCTCTTTCGTTGAGCTGAGAGAGTACATCATCTATTTGATTTTTAAGATCAGCTTTTAGCATATAATCCATAGGAGAAACCGAACTTTTATCTTCAACAAAATCCCCAAATCTTCCATCATCTTCATTTCCTATGGGGGCTTCAAGGCTGATAGGCTCTTTTGTTATTTTAATAACATTTTTTACCTTATCTACACTCAATCCCACCTCTTTAGCTATATCATCAACTCCCGGCTCTTTGCCGTTTTCTTGGATATGTTTTCTTATTATTTTATTTATTCTATTGATTGTTTCTATCATGTGGATAGGTATTCTGATGGTTCTTGCTTGATCGGCTATAGCTCTACTTATAGCTTGTCTTATCCACCAAGTTGCATAAGTGGAAAATTTATAACCTTTTTTATACTCAAACTTATCAACCGCTTTCATAAGTCCTATATTGCCCTCTTGGATAAGATCGAGAAATGGTAAGCCTCTATTGGTATATCTTTTTGCAATGGAAACGACCAATCTTAGATTTGATTTTGCCATTCTGAACTTTGCAACATCAGCTATCTTTTTACCTCTTTTAATTTGTTCTATAATTTCTTTAAGAATATTCGGATCAAGATTGAAACTATTTTTACTTGCCTCTTTTGTTTTAAAGAGTTTTTTTATCTCCACATAAGTTGAAACCATGGTTGTTTCAGGAACACTATCTGCAATTTGTTCTTTTGACATAGTTGTTATCTTGGAGAGTATTTTTTTGTGATTTTCTCTAAGAGTTTCATTAAAAAGCGGTAATTTATACTCAAGTCTTTTTAACTCTTTATCAAACTCATCATCACTTTTTAAAACTGTTTCCATTGATTTGACAAGTTGGTTTATAAGTTTACTTGTCGGTCCTAATTCTAAAAGTCTTTCTTTTAGTATCTTTTTTTTGTATGCCAAAACTAAATCATAATGTAGTTTTTTCTCTTCCGTAGCATCTTCATCAAGAGGCTTTGAAGAGGCTTTCATCCAATCTTTCTTTGCTTTTTCAAGAAGTTTAAAACTCTCCTGTACTTTTTTGGTTCGTTTTAATATCTTACTACTTGGTTTTTTGGAATTACTATCATCCTCATCATTCTCATCATCCTCATCATCAAAACTTCTAAATAACTCTTTTACTCTTCTTTCTCTATTTATTAAAGGCTCTTTATAATCAAGTATAAAATCTATAAGATATGGAACAGAGCAAAAAGCATCTATGATAATATCTTCTCCAAATTCAATCTGTTTACTTATATCTATCTCTTCTTCTTTGGTCAATAGAGAGATTTTGCCCATTTCTCTAAGATACATTCTAACGGGACTATCACTTCTACTCCACTCAAGAAGTTCTTTTTCACTTGCAAGATCAAACTCTTCTTCAAGGGCCTTGTCTTGAACCTTTTTTCTATCTCGTTCTTTCTTTTTAGCTTCTTCTATATTTCTATTTTTGGCAAGTTCAGCCGAAGTTATCAAAGTTACATCATATTTTTTAAGTAGTGATAATGTCTTTTTTGCTTGTGAGGCAGTAGGTTGTTTTTCAAAAATACTCATTACCTCAGCATAGGTTACAAATCTTTTTTTTCTTTCATTGAAAAGTTTTTCAAGTTGTTGATAAAGTTCTTTTGTAGTCATATTCTAATTCGCTCCCTTGTTGCAAGTTTGCCTGTTTTTATAGTGCATTATATAAAAGGCATATATTATACAATTCGTAATATATAATATAGCTTAAAACATATCAAAATTTTGTTTTATAGCTTCGTATAAGACTATACCTACACTAACGGAAAGATTTAAACTTCTGCCGTTTTTACCCATAGGTATAGTCATAGAGTTTTCCCAATTATTCTTCATAAACTCTGTTGGTATTCCACTGGTTTCGCTACCAAAAAATAAAAAATCCCCTTTTTGAAATCTTTTTTCAAAATATGGAGTGGAACTTTTAGTAGTAGAATAAAAAAATCTATCCTTATGCTCTTTGTTTGCCTCATAAAACTCTTCAAGACTCTCCCAAACTTTTAAGTCTAATAGATGCCAATAGTCAAGCCCTGCTCTTCTAACAGCTTTTTCATCTATATCGAAACCTATAGGTTTAATGATATGTAAAACAGAGTTAGCATTTACACATATTCGCCCTATACTACCCGTATTTTGTGGAATTTGAGGATTTACTAAAACGATATTGAACATTTTATTCAATTAAAACTCTAAAAAATTATAGTCTTGTTATCATTGATAAATATCTTATCATCAATAGCCAAAGTTAAAGCATTTGAAAGAACTGTTTTTTCAACATTTCTTCCTGCTAACTGCATATCTTTCCAGCCGTAAGTATGATCTACTCTTATGATATCTTGGGCGATGATAGGACCCTCGTCAAGACTATCCGTTACTATGTGTGCCGTAGCACCTATTATTTTTACACCTCTGTTGTATGCTTGCTTGTATGGGTTGGCTCCTATGAAAGCAGGTAAAAATGAGTGATGTATGTTGATAATTTTATTTTTATATCTTTTTACAAAATTCGGGGTTAATATCCTCATATATTTTGCTAATACTATAAAATCTATATCAAATTTTGATAATATTTTTGCAATTTTCTCTTCGTGTTCATCTCTACTTAATCTTTCATGAGAAACAAAATAATATGGCAAATCAAATTTATCGACAAGAGATTTTAATATATCATAATTGGATACAACTGCCAATATATTTGCATTTAATTCATTGCTATAATGTTTTATCAATATATCTCCGAGAACATGAGACTCTTTTGTACACATTAAAATGATATTTTTTCTTTTTCTTTTTGAGATATTAATGTTTGAATCTTTTGGTAACTTAGACAAAAGTTCTTGTTTTAATTTTTGAGAATCAATATCTCCTTCAATCTCAGCTCTAAAGAAAAATTTACCTGTTTGCAAGTCCACAAATTCTCTATTTGCAATGATGTTAACATTGTTTTTATACAGAGGTTCAGATATCTTATATACAAGTCCTTTTTCATCTTTACAATCAATTTTTACAATATAACTCTTTTGCATCCACTCTCCAAATATAATATTATCATATCATTATACAAAAAATATTATTAATCCAACTTAACTCTCTTTATATTTTTCGACTTGATATATAAATATTTCAGGATGTCTATCTATACAATTTGGCTCAAGTCCTGCTTTTTGACATAAATGAGAGAAAAAAAGTTCAAAATCAGAAAGTTGTTCCCACACTTGAGGCAAAAAAGTTGCTTGATGATTGCCAAGTTTTAAAACAACACCGTCTTTGTATGGAGTTATCTTTTGTTTTAATTCTTCTTTATTTTCATATTTTAAACTTTTAGGTTTTGATAGTATAGAAACTTCTATTTTAATGTCATTGTATTCTTGAGCATCAAGCATTTTAAAGCGAGGATCATGTAAAGCTGCCGCTCTTGCATTTATAATAATATCTTCATATATTGGTCTATGTGGTTCAAGTGTGCCTATACAACCTCTAAGGGTATTGTTTTCTCCTATTGTTATTGTTACAAAAGCAGCACCTTTTTCTTTTAAATCAGGATATTTTTCCAATATTTTATCCAAGTCAATATTATATTTAAGTCCAACAGATTGTGCTATGGCAGCTCGAGCCAATAAAAGATAAATTTCTCCCATTTTGGTTTCCTTTTTTTGAATTATGAAATCATATCAAATTTTGGAACACAAGTTGCTTTAACATTTAAAAAATTTTTGAGGTAAAAAATGCAAAACGGATATTATCAAGCAGTTGGCGGAATGGTAGCTCAATTTAATAGACTGGATACCATATCAAACAACCTTGCAAATACAAATACTTCAGCATATAAAAGAGATGATGTTGTTATCGGAGATTTTATGAATATACTCAAAAATCAAAGAGATGAACTTCCTCTTGAAAACAATACAAAAGATGCTGCAAAATTTTTAAATAGATCTTTGGATAGAGTCCCGCATATAGTTAGAAACTATACTGACTTCTCTCTTGGGGCTATGAAAAAAACGGACAATCCTCTCGATATAGCTTTAACAAGGAGTGATAGATTTTTTCTTGTTCAGACAGATAGTGGTATCAAAATGACACAAGACGGAACTTTTACTCTAAACAAAAAAGGTGAATTAGTTACAAAGGATGGCTTTAAAGTTATTGGTGCAAACTACTTTCAAAATAAACAGCCTATAACAATTCCTGCAAATTCAACTATTGCAGTCAGTAGTAATGGAACTATTTTTGCCGACAATGAAGAGGTAGGAAAATTATATATAGCAAAATACAATAACAACCTTTCCAATTTAAAAAAAGATGGGGACAATCTTTACAATATAGAGAATTTGAATGATATATCTATAAGCAATGATGGAAATTTTGTTGCACAAGGATACATACAAACAAGCAATATAAATCCAGTCAAAGAGATGGTGGCTCTCATAGAGACAAATAGACTTGTAGAGATGTATCAAAAGGCTATGACTTCACAAATGAACGATTTAAATAGTGATGCAATAAATAAAATAGCAAATACAAGAGCATAGGAGATAAATAAATGTTAAGAGCTTTATATACTGCCGCTACCGGAATGATGGCACAACAGACACAAATTGACACAACTTCAAACAATATTGCAAATGTAAACACAATGGGATATAAAAAACAAAGAGCGGAATTTGCCGATCTTATGTATCAAACCATGGAGTATGCAGGAACGGCAACAAGTCTCAATACATCCTCTCCAACAGGTATAGAGGTGGGACTTGGAGTTAGGCCTACTGCTGTAACAAAAGAGTTTACTCAGGGAAACTTTAAAGAAACAGGCAACAATCTTGATATGGCAATTACCGGTAATGGTTTTTTTCAAGTAGAACTTCCCGACGGCACAACGGCATATACAAGAAATGGGGCTTTTAAACTTGATAAAGATGGCAATGTGGTAAACAGTGATGGTTATAAGTTAATTCCTCAAATAGTAGTACCGGCAGATACAACGGCTATATCCATAGGAACCGACGGTACGGTATCAGTTTTACAAGCAGGACAAACTCAAATGGCACAAATAGGTCAAGTGCAACTTGCCAATTTTGTAAATCCTGCCGGTCTTCACTCGCTTGGAAATAATAATTATATAAATACTTCAGCTTCAGGTGATGCAATAGTGGGAATTCCGGGACTTAATGGCATAGGTGAGATACGAGAAGGTTTTGTAGAGATGAGTAATGTTCAACTTGTCGAAGAGATGACTGATCTTATAACCGGTCAAAGGGCCTATGAGGCAAACTCAAAAGCTATCACTACTTCAGATCAAATGCTTCAAACCGTAAACAACCTCAAAAGATAGATAGTTGTTGCTTGAGAGGGCTTACACACCTCTCTCAAGTGTCTCTTTTTTCTCTTCTACTTTAAAGTAAACTTCAAGTAATTTTTCCAAATCATCTTCTTTATCTTTTAAAGTTTGATACAAATCATCTAATTTTTTATCTTTGTAACACTCCGGATTACTTAGACACTCATTTAAATCTTTAATTTCATTCTCTAAAACTTCTATCTTTTTGGGATATTCTTGTAGTATTTTATTTTCTTTATATGATAGTTTTGTCTGTTTTTTTGATCTTTTTTTGATCTCTTTTTCTTCGTTTTTGAGCTTTTTGTCAAATTCTTCAAGCTGAGTTATCTCTTTTTCTATATCAAGATATTCACTATACATAGAGTGGCTCTCTTCTACCACTCCGTTACCTTTCAGTATAAAGAGTTTTTTTGCTATCTTGTCCACAAAGTACCTATCATGACTTACAAATATCAAAGCTCCCTGAAAACTCATAAGATACTCTTCAAGTATATTTATAGTCGGTATATCCAAGTCATTAGTAGGTTCATCAAGTATAAGGCAGTCATACTCTTTGGTGAATAAAAGAGCTAAAGCTACCCTGCTCTTCTCACCTCCGCTTAAAACCCCTATCTTTTTATCAAGATGCTCTTTTGGAAATAAAAAATTTTTAAGATATCCGAAAACATGCATATTTTTCCCTCTAACATCCACTCTGTCTCCGCCATTTGGACAAAATGTTTCGATAAGAGTTTTATCGTCATCAAGAGAACTTCTATCTTGATCAAAATAGCCTATCTTAAAATCCCCTCTTTTTATTGCTCCTTTGCTTGGCTTTATTTTGTCAAGTAAAAGTTTTAAAAGGGTAGATTTCCCTGTGCCATTTTTACCTACTATGGCTATCTTATCTTGTTGCAAAATCCTAACACTAAAATCCTTTAAAAGCAGTTTTCCTCCAAGAGTTATAGAGATATTTTCTACCTCAAAAAGCATTTTTTTTCTATTTACATTTTCTGTTTGATTGAAGTTTTTTTGTTCTCTTTGAAGTTGAAGTTGCATTTTTCTTATAGCTGAGGGATTTTTCTTTGCTTGTTCTCTAAGTTCTAAAACTCTCTTTTTCCTCCCTTCATTTCTTTTAAGCCTTGCTTTTACACCTCTGCTTAACCACTCCTCTTCGCTTTTTAAAAGTTTAAGAAGATTTTGATGAGACTTTTGTATAGATTTTAAAAGTTCCTCTTTAGCTTTAAGATAGTCGCTATAACCTCCTTTGAAACTTCTTAGTTTGCATTCATCTATCTCAATAATTTTAGTAGCAAGAGAATTTATAAAATATCTATCGTGAGAAATAAGTACTAAAGTAAATCTCTCCTTTAAAAGTAATTCTTCCAAAAATTCCACCATATAAACATCAAGATGATTTGTAGGTTCGTCAAGTAGTAAAATGTCTGGTTTTTTTAAAAGCAAAGATGCCAAAGCAACCCTTCTTTGTTCTCCTCCGCTTAGCATACCCATGGGTCTATCTTCGTATTTTTTGAGATCAAATTCTTGTAAAATTCTCTCTATTTTGTCATCTATATTCCAAGCATTATGGGCATCAAGATATAGACTAAGTTCCTCTTGCTCTTTTAACAACTCTCTATTTTTAAAATCATTTGAAAGAAGATTACTTACTTCTTCAAATCTTCTTTTTTTATCTTTTAATTCTTGAAGTTCATTTTCAATAGCATCTTTGACCACCAAGTTTTCATCAAACACAGGAGTTTGCTGAAGCATATCTATCTTTACAGAATTATTGATTACTCTTCTGCCGTCATCCATCTCTAAAGTACCGTTTATAATGTTTAAAAGAGTAGATTTCCCTCCTCCATTTTGCCCTATGATAGCAACTCTCTCACCCTCTTCAAGATGAAAATCTACTTCACAAAGTATTTTTTGTGCTTCATAATTTTTACTAATTTCTATAAGATCAAGTATAACCAATGCGATTTCTCCAAAAATTGTTATTTATTGAGATATAAATATGTTATCGAACTCATTCCTGCACTTCCAAGCACCATTGCCATCACCATGATTTGATACCTAACGGCAATGATGGGATCAACTCCGGAAAGTATTTGTCCTGTCATCATACCCGGTAACGAAACCAAGCCTACCGCTAAAAAAGCATTTATCTGCGGTATCAAAGAGGCTTTTAGAGATATGGCTCTTGCTTTTTCATACTCATTTTCGCCTATCTCTCTCTCAAATCTCTCAGCTGTCAAAGATAGAGCATTCATAGCATTTGCAAATACCATGCCGGCAAGTGGAATGATAAATTTGGGCTGATAAAGAGGATGTAGATTTAAAACAAAGTATAGTGGCAATATAAGGTTGAAGCTGCCTCCTATCAAGATAGATATGAAAAATTTTACATAAGTTTTAAAATCTCTCTTTTTTATATTTCTCAAAGCTATAAAGCTCGAAACGGTTATCATAAAGAGGAGTACAAAAAAACCGATAATCGCACTTTTATTGTCAAATATGTAAACAAGCAGATAGCCTATGATAAGAAGTTGCAAAATCATCCTAAAGGTCGCTAAACCGATCTCTTTATAGTTTTTTGTCCAACTATAATAAAAGTACCACACTATACAAATGGGTATAAACATATACAAAAGATCTTTTATCTCGATAATATGCATCTATATCTCTACCACATCATTG
>JAMOOV010000193.1 GCA_027065125.1 Campylobacterales bacterium
TAAACTTTATCATTTTAAAGCGTTCACCTAAAAAGTTAGGCATGATGAGCATTTTTGCTTTTTCAAGTTCCTGCTTATAAATTTTTTCATCGGCATGTTCTTTTAACATTTCTAAAAGCTCCAAAATGCCCATATCTACAAGCGCAACCATTTGCGCTTTAAACTCTACAAATTTCACACCTGCCTCTTCGTAAGCATCTTTTACATGTGCAAATGTAACATCATAGGTAATGTCACTTTTTGCAAAAAGTTCTGCTCTGTTTAAGCCCTCTTCAAAAAACGGATGTACTTCATGTTTTGTATAAATTCTCAGTGAAAAATCTGGACGTGCCTGCATCTCACCGTAATCAAAACTCATAAATTCAAATTTTTTAGCAGCACTAGCCATTTCCTGTGCAAATTCCTCATACCCGACAGCAATTTCACCTCTGTCTTTATGATATTTTTCTGCTTTTGTTTTCACCCAATCATCTTGCTCATCAAACATTACTTCATGATTTTCAACTCGCGCACTTTTACCTTTAAAGTAGAGTTCACAAGGAAATGCATCAAATATTTCATTGGCTATAAAAAAAGCATTGTTACATGTAAGTTCTTTTAAAGATTTGTAATGTGTCACCTTAACTGCATCTCCAAAACTCTCAGAAAAATACTCTCTTTGATGTTTTTGCAAATCATCAAATCTCTCTATGATTACAAAAGAAAAGCTCGATAAAAGTTCCGGTCTCAGTGTATAAATGAATTCGCACACATCTGCCAAAAAATACCCATGGTGTGCTCCTATTTCACAAATTACTGCATCTTTTTGCAAAAACCCTTCATCTACAAGAGAGATAATATGCTTTGCAATCGTCCCGCCAAAAAATTTGCTTGTACTAACTGCCGTATAAAAATCACCGCTTTTTCCTATGTTTTTATATGTTGCGTAGTAGCCGTTTTTACCATAAAGCCACTCCGTCATATATTCACTAAATTTCATTTATTCTCCATTGGTATACATTTCATAAAGATTTAAAAGTTCCAACTGTTTATCTATTTCATATATTTTTGTATCTA
>JAMOOV010000194.1 GCA_027065125.1 Campylobacterales bacterium
ATAGTCAAAAGATGTCCAAAAAAGTTTTGACATCCGTGATAGAAAAGTTGACAAAAGTTGCGCAAGAGACAGAAGACCCCTTATATTTGAATTATTTAGGGTATATTCTTATTGATCATGATATAGACGTTAAAAAAGGAATCAGCTACATAAAAAAAGTTTTAAAAACAAATCCTGATTCGGCATTTTATTTGGACTCTTTAGCGTGGGGCTATTACAAACTGCATAAATGTGCTAAAGCGAAAAAAATTATGGATAGAGTTGTAGATATGGAAGGCGGAGATAATCCGGAAGTATTGTTACATGTAAAGAAGATAAAGAGATGTTATGAAAAAGAGCTCAATAAAAAAGGGAAAAAGAAAAAATGATTTTAGATGATATTATCAAAAAAACAAAAGAAGACTTAGTCCAAAGAGAGAAAGAATTTTCGTTAGATTGGTTAGGACGTTCTCTGGCTTTTAATGCAAGGCAACCGCGCGATGTTATACCGTTTTTAAAAGCTACTGAGGAAGATCCGTATAGAATTATTGCGGAGGTAAAAAAAGCATCGCCGTCTAAGGGTGTGATTCGTGAAGATTTTGATCCGCTTGCTATTGCACAGGCTTATGAGAGAGGCGGGGCAAGCGCGATTTCCGTTTTAACAGAGCCGCATTTTTTTCAAGGTTCTTTAGATTATCTCGCGGGAATTCGAAGATATGTTTCTGTACCACTTTTAAGAAAAGATTTTATTATTTCAAAATACCAGATACTCGAAGCTTTGGTTTTTGGTGCTGATTTTATTTTACTTATTGCTGCAGCTTTAACTAAGAAAGAGCTCAAAGAGTTACTGGGTTATGCAAGACATTTAGGGTTAGACGTCTTAGTTGAGGTACACGATAAAAAAGATTTGGTAAAAGCAATCTATGCCGGAAGTGATATTATCGGAATTAATCACAGAAATCTTCAAACTTTTGAAATGAATATGAATCTTTCTTATGAGCTGATTCCGCTTATTCCAAATGGCAAAATTATTGTTGCAGAGAGCGGTATATATG
>JAMOOV010000195.1 GCA_027065125.1 Campylobacterales bacterium
AAATATTAGTAAAGGCTTCTTTATATAAAAACAATCATCTTATGGCAACACTTTTTATATTTTTCTATAACATAGCTATTCCTGCTCTTGGATATATTTTTACGCTTTGGCTTGCTTGGTACCTTACACATGTAAAATATGAGCAAAAAGTAATTTCAACAAATATTTTAGACCTTGATGCGTTTAAAAATACCTTTATGAAAATAGAACGGACATTTGGTGAGGGTTCTATGATCGATCTCTTAAACAATGATTATGTTCCTAAAGCAAAAAAACTTCGAGCTCTTGCAGCACTTGCTGCAACGCCATCACCTGCTGGCTTAGCCATTATTAAACAAACTCTCTCAAGCAATGATGATGAGATTCGTCTCTATGGATATTCTATTCTCAATAATTTAGAAAAAAAAATTAACTCAAAAATCAATAAAAATCTTCAATTTATTCAGGAAAAAGCTTGTACCCAAAAGAGTCAGGAGGAGCAGATACAACTTGCAAATGCCGCCATGAGCCTTGCCTTTTCATACTGGGAATTTGTCTATATGGAACTTTCACATGAAAGCTTGAAAAATAATTTTCTCAATTCCTCTATCGACTATATTAAAACAGCAAAAGAGTTTTTTATTGAGTATATTGAAAAACTTTCAAGTAAGTTAGAAACTTTAAAAAAAGATCCTCTACAAAAAAAACAGCTTCAATCTGTCGAAGAAAAACTGCAAGAAACTTATGAAAAATTATCTTATCTTTATACCCTTATGGGACGAATATTTTTATATAGAAAAATGTATGAACAGGCACAAGCAGAGTTTACTATTGCAAAAGAGTTACTTCCAGAAGACGCAACAGCCACAATTCCTTATCTTGCAGAAGTCTATTTTAGTATTAAAAAGTATGCTATTACAAAATCCACACTCAATCAATATAACTCATTACGATTTAATGCTAAACTTTATCCTGTTATAAAACAGTGGGAGAATCAAAGTGCCTAAATTTCCAAAAAGTGACTCAGTAGATATTATGCTCTTTTCTGAAGGCA
>JAMOOV010000196.1 GCA_027065125.1 Campylobacterales bacterium
TTTTAATAGCGTAAAATTCATATCTACTCATTTGTTTATTAATTTATTTTTAAACTCCTCGATACAGAGAGTTTTACAAGAAATTTATTATACTTTATTTATTGTAATTTATTTATAAAAACAAGTTAAAAATTATTTTTTAGCTTAGGAATCAAAATTAAATAAATACGCTGATTATAGCTATGTTATTTTGTTTCTAGTTAAACCATTTTATGAGGAGCATAGCCTTAGCTACGCAACGATTAAAATTGTTTGACTAGAGGCAAAAGAACTGGATAGAATGCGGTTTTATTTAATTTTGATTCCTTAGTTCTCCTCTTTATCCGCTTCTTTCATCACAAGAGCACGATAATTCTCATCTTTTGCAACAAGTCCTGCCTCATATAAAAACTGACTTGGCAAAAAGTTCTGTTTTTTTATCTTGTCATATTTTGCAAAACTGAGATAGAGTATATCTTTTGCACGCGTCACAGCTACATAAAAAAGACGCCGCTCTTCATCCAGACTCCCACCCCGCTGCATCAGTTTTCTATTTGGAAAACGTCCATCCATTAGATCAACAACATAAACCTCTTTATATTCCAAACCCTTACTTGCATGAACACTTAAAAGATTGACCCCCTCACCCTGTGTCAGATCTGATGAACCTAAAATCATAGCATTTAAAAATCGGTCATGTTCACTGTAGGGTTTTGCCAACTCTTGTAAAAGCAGCATTTTACGGGAAATTCGCACTTGTGACTCCTCTTTTTGCTTTTCATCAATACTACCGTCTTTGAGTGTCGCTCTTTTTGTAGAGAGATAGTCACGGATATATCCAAAAAGCTCTGAAGCAGCTATCTTTCGTACAATGGTCTGAGGCTGTTTAATCCCCTTGAGATCACGAAAAAGTAGGTAAAAATTATGTAAAAATGTAGCAGACTCCTTTGTCAGCTTCGGGTGTTTGAGTATCGGGTTCTTCATAAACTTTGCTTCAAAACCAAGTTTTGCATACTTTCCTACAGCACCAAGTTCCAAAAAATCATCA
>JAMOOV010000197.1 GCA_027065125.1 Campylobacterales bacterium
GATATCTTGATGCTAAATCTAAAATCCCTAAATCTTGTAGTATTTTATCTATATTTTGTTTTTTACTTTCAAGTGCGGCAAGTGCAATGTTTTCACGAACATTTAGATAGTTTATGAGATAGTGAAACTGAAAAACAAAACCTATATTTTCTTGTCTAAATTTATCTATATTTTTTATATCCTCTACATGTAGAGCATCAAGTAAAAACTCACCACTTGAAGCTTTTAGAAGAGTTGAGAGTATAGAAAGCAGTGTTGATTTTCCACTTCCACTATCTCCGCTTAAAAAAATAAACTCACCCTTATTTATCTCAAAACTAACATCATGCAGTACCTTCTCATCTCCATAAAAATGTGAAATATTTTTAATTTTTATCATGAGCAACCTTGATTTATAAGTAAAATAGGGTCAGTTTTTGAAGCAAGAAAAGCAGGAATAAGTGAGCCAATCACTGCCATAAGTATAGTTGAACCCAAAACATACAAAGCTGTTTGAAGAGAGAGTGTTCCATTTACATAACCTTGGAGTTTTTGGATATGTGGTAAGATTTCTAAAATCCCAAGACTCAAAACAAGTGCAAAAAGATAAGCAGAAAAACTCATAATCAAAGACTCAAAAAATAGATTTTTCATAATAAAACCACGACTTTTACCAAGTGCGCGCATTATCCCAAACTCCTCTTTTCGAGAGTTTACAATCATACTCATTATAGAAGCAATACCCATCAAACCCATGGCAAAGGCTAATGATGAGATAACTAATGATGAATTTTCTATAATTTTAAATTGGTTATACTCTTTAATGAAACTTTTTGTAGTTTTTACCTCTATGTTATCATTTAGAGTTCTGATTTTTTTTACAAGATTGTCAATGTTGTCTACATGTAGAGCAGAGACTAAGATAAAAGAGGCTGAGCGAGAAAACATATCTCCAGCATCTTTTATATTCATAACAACACCACCCTCTTCAAAGCCAACGCCAGAGGAAAATGTACCAGTTATTTTGAAAGTTTTAGCACCTA
>JAMOOV010000198.1 GCA_027065125.1 Campylobacterales bacterium
ATTGGGGACCCCATGAAGAGCTTGGACTTATCGACTAAAAAAGAGATGATCAATAGAAATGAAGGTAGCCAAGCAAACAGACAAAACCCTTCATTAAACAGACAACTTCAATTGTTTAATATATCTAAAACAGCACACTACTATGAGCCAGTAATACCGTTTGGTTCAGATGAAGATATAAAGCTTTTAAATACTATTGATAAAATACATACTAAATATCCATATTACGGCACAAGAAGAGTTCATAGGCTACTCATTCGATTAGGCTTTCATGCAGGAAGAAAGCTTATTAAGAGTGCTTTTGAGTTTATGGGGATAAGAGCTTTGTATCCTATGGTTAAAACAACTATTGCAAATAAGGAACATAAGAAATACCCATACCTTCTTAAAGAGTTTAAAAATTATAATAATCAAGTTATTGTAAATACTCCTAACCAAGTATGGAGTACTGATATCACATATATAAGGTTAGAAAAAGGCTTTGCATATTTAGCTGCTATTATTGATTGGAATACCAAGAAAATACTCTCTTGGAAACTCTCTAATACTATGGATGTATCACTTACAACAACTGTTTTAAATGATGCATTGAGCAAGTACCATAGACCTGAGATACTCAACACTGATCAAGGTTCACAATATACTGCAAAAGAGCATATTGATATAGTTATGAAAAACGGTATATCAATCTCTATGGATGCCAAAGGTAGATCGATTGATAATATAGTTATAGAAAGATTCTGGAGAACACTCAAATATGAAAATGTTTATCCGTCATCATACACAAATATTAAGGAGGCAAGAATAGGTATTAGAGAATATATAGATATTTATAACAAAGAGAGACTACATTCAGCATTAGATTATTTAACACCTGATGAAGCATATTATGGATGTGCTAATAATAGATGCTATGATGATAGAAATATGTTACTTGAGGTAGCATAAGAGGTGGGAATAAAAAGATATTTGATATTGGTCTTGACAAAGGGGACAGTATATTGTATTGTATAATAACATAGAAATTATTTTAGAGTATGATGGATATATAAATGTTTGGAAAAATTACAATTAAAGCAAAATTATTGATACCGATGCTTATATTGACGATTATATTGCTTTTTTTAAGTGGTATGGCAATAACATATAGCTACTCCGAGATGCAATCTCTTGAGAAGTTAAATAATAAAATAACACTTAGCAGATATATTTCTGCAACTTTGCACTCTCTTCAAAAAGAGAGAGGTCTATCCAGCGGTTACTTAGAAGATAATGGAGATAAATTTAAAAAAGATCTCGACCAGCAAAGAAAACAGAGTGATTTTCAAATAGATAGGTTACTCAAGATTAAAAGCCTATACGAGCAAATATCACCAAAAATTATCAAACTAAGATTTATAAGACATAAAATTGATGCAAAAAGGATATCTTCTGAGGAAATAATCAGATACTTTACAGATATCAATGCTCTTCTGTTAAAGTTTATCGTAAAAATCTCTCAAAGTTCACACATACCTAAAATAACACAAAATATCCTTGCATATGTTAATTTTCTCTATCTAAAAGAGTATAGTGGAATAGAGAGGGCGGAGGGGGTTGTTATACTCTCTCAGAAGAGACTCAAAAGAGATACATTGATAAAATTTACAAATCTTATATCTATTCAAAATCAAAACGAAGATATGTTTTTAAAATATGCCTGCAGTAGAATCAAAAAATTTTATAAAAAAGAGAAAAGGGCAAAAGTTTTTATTGAGGTGCAAAAAGTAGAAAATATAATCATATACAAAGATATTGCAAAAGCAAATATTGATTCGAAATATTGGTATGAAATTATCACTCAAAAACTTAATGCTCTTGATAGAGTGGGTAGATTTATCGAAAATGACACAAAAACTCGTATAAAAGAAGAGTTGAAAAATGTTAGGTTGATTTTTGATTTTGTACTGTTTTTGACTCTTTTTAGTTTGATTGTTTTTTTTATGATGCTGGTTGCTTTTTTAAAATTGGCAAAAGAGGAGCAGAGATTACGAACAGTTACAGAGAAGTATATCATCAGCTCGGTTACGGATCTAAAAGGTAAAATTTTAGATGTAAGTGAGGCTTTTTGTAAAATTTCAGGATACAGCAAGTCTGAACTTATAGGAAATCCGCATAATATAGTAAGACATCCCGATATGCCAAAGGCGGTTTTTAAAGAGTTGTGGGAGACGATACAGCAAGGCAAACCATGGAAAGGAAAAGTTAAAAATCTCAAAAAAGGTGGTGGTTTTTATTGGGTTTGGGCAAATATAGAGCCTCTTTACGATGCCAAAGGCAAGATAGATTCATATATATCTGTTCGATTAGACATAACAGAGAGTGAACTTTTGATGCAAAAAGTTAAGGAAGAGGAGGAGAAAAATAGGATTGCACAAGAGATGATGCACCAACAATCCCGTCTGGCACAGATGGGTGAAATGCTTAGCATGATAGCTCATCAATGGAGACAACCTTTAAGTGCTATTACTGCCGCATCGGGGGCTATCAATTTAAAAGCAAAACTAAAAAAATTAGACTATGATACAGCGATAGAGTTATCGGATAAGATAAAAGAATTTTCACAACATTTAAGTAACACTATTGATGATTTTAGAGGATTTTTTAAATCAAATAAGACAAAAAGTGCTACGGATTTTAAAAAAATAGCTGATGATGTTTTAAATATAGTAAAAAGTTCATTAGAAAATGACAATATAGAATTAGTTTTAGATATAATATCACATAAAGAATTTTTAACATATGAGAGTGAATTGAAACAGGTTTTGCTAAATCTAATCAAAAATTCAGAAGATGCTCTAAAAGAAAATTCTATAAAAAATCCGGTTATATTTATAAAAGTTAATGATAATACTTTGAGTGTACATGATAATGCCGGAGGTATTTCGGAGGATATAATTGATAAAATTTTTGATCCCTATTTTTCGACTAAAACAAAAAAAGATGGCACAGGTCTTGGATTGTATATGAGTAAAATTATAATAGAAGAGCATTGCGGTGGTGTGTTGAGTGTTGAAAATAGCGAGTTTATAGATACCAATGGGAGACTAATGTGTGGAGCAATGTTCAAGATAAGCATAGGAGGCAATGGTGATTGATATAGATGAGATTATACGATATTCGAAACATTTAAAGCTTTTATATGTTGAAGACAATAGAGACTCCAGAGAGATGACCTCTATGATTTTGGAGGATTTTTTTGATGATATTTTAGTGGCAGTAAACGGACAAGACGGTTATGAAAAATTTATAAACAATGATGTAGATCTTATCATAACTGATATAAATATGCCAAAGATGAATGGCTTGGATATGATAGCCAAGATAAAAGAGGTAAATAGTGAGATACCTATTTTAATTTTATCTGCTCACAATGAAGATGACTTTTTTATAAAAAGTATTAAATTGGGAGTTGATGGTTATCTTTTGAAGCCTATTGATTTAGATCAATTGGTTACCATGATTGATAAAGTCATAAAAAAATATAAATATATGAATGAAGCAAAATCAAATCTTCATCTTTTAAAGGAGTATCAAGAAGCGACAAATAGAAGCTCCATCGTCTCTAAAACGGATAAAAGAGGAATTATTACATTTGTAAATGATAAGTTTTGTGAAATTTCAGGATACAGTAGAGATGAACTTGTAGGAAAACCTCACAACATCGTTCGTCATCCCGATATGCCTTCATCTGCCTTTAAAGATATGTGGCACACCATTAAAGACAAAAAAGAGATATGGCATGGAATAGTGAGAAATAGAACAAAAAATAACAAGAGTTACTATGTTGATGCAGTTGTGATGCCAATCTTGGATTTAGAGGGAAATATACTCGAATATATCGCACTTAGAAATGATATAACTAACATCATGAATCCTTCAAAACAACTCAGTGATGCTATAAAAAATGCAAAAGATCCACTCTTGATCTATATGAAATTGGATAAATTTGATATGATTGTTGAGTTTTATGATAATGAGACGGTAGAGATGATTCAAGATGAAGTAGAGAAATATTTGCAAGAGAAATTTTCACAAATTTATGATTTTGACAAGGTATATCAGCTTGCAAATGGCGAGTATGCACTAATAATTGAAAGGTCATACTTTTCAGATGAAAAGATCTTTATCGAGACTCTTAAAAAATTTCAAAAGAGCATAAATAGCGATAAAATAATATTAGATAATATAAAATTTGATATATCTTTGATAATTAGCTTAGTGTATGAGAAAGACAAAATGCTTGAATCTGCAAAGCTTGGTATAAGAAAACTTTTAAATTCTAAGCAAGATTTTATAGTTGCCAACAATTTAGCCAGTATTGGACAAAGCAGAGCAAAAGAGAATATGAAAATAGTCTCCATGATCAAAGATGCTATTGCTAATTCGCAAATTGTTTCATATTTTCAACCGATAGTAGATAATGCAACAAAGCAAATAATCAAATACGAATCCCTTGTTCGTTTGATAAATAAAGAAGGCAAAGTTCTTACGCCCTATCACTTTTTAGAGATTTCTAAAAAGAGTAGCTACTACACGCAAATTACAAATATAGTATTAGAGCGCTCATTTGATGTTTTAAAAAATTGCGATAAAGAGATAACTATAAATCTCTCTGCGATAGATATAGAGCAGAGTTCAACTCGCTTAAAAGTCTTTGAGCTTTTGCAAAAATATAGAGATATAGCTCCAAGAATGGTGTTTGAACTTTTAGAAGATGAGAGTGTTAAGGATTTTAGTATGGTTAAAAAGTTTATATCAGATGTTAAAAGTTATGGTGTTAAAATTGCTATAGATGATTTTGGGGCGGGTTATTCAAACTATGAGAGACTCTTGGAGTATGAACCTGATATATTGAAGATTGACGGATGCCTTATACGAAATATAGAGAATAGCAACTACTCACTCTCTGTTGTAAAAAGCATAGTAACATTTGCAAAAGAGCAGGGCTTGCAGACAGTAGCAGAGTTTATAGAGAATGAAGCTATATTTAATATTGTAAGAGATTTAGGTGTGGATTATTCACAAGGGTACTATTTTGGAAAACCGGAGCCAATGGTAAAATAGCATGAAAAATATATTGATTATTGAAGACTCAAAAACCATCAACAATATAATAAAAAAAGAGCTTGATAAGTTAGGGTTTAGTACAAGCCAAGCATTTACACTAAAAGATGCAAAAGAGTTTTTGACAGCTAAAGAGTATGGTTTGATTATACTTGATCTGCATCTGCCTGACGGAGAAGGCTCTGAACTGATAGCAAATATACAATCCTTAACAAAAACAAAAGTTGTTGTCCTTACTTCCATACAAGACGAATATTTGAGAGAAGAGCTGTTTAGTTATGGGATTTTAGACTATATTATAAAAGATACAAATCTTCTATACTCTATAGCTGAGATTGTAAAAGTCATAAATAAAGTAAATGTCAAATCCAAAGATAAAATTTTGGTGATTGATGATTCTAAATTTATATGCAAACAGATAAAAACTATATTGGAGCCTAGAAACTATACACTAAACTATACATTAGATGCCAGAAGCGGTTTAGCAAAACTAAAAAGAGAGAATTTTGACTTGCTGATTTTAGACATGGAATTACCGGACTTGCATGGCTTGAAGGTTTTGGAGCTAATCAGAAAAGATAGTAGATTTATATCTTTGCCAATAATCGTACTTTCTGGTGTTTCAACTCCTCAAATTGTAAGAGAATCCTTAAAAAACGGAGCAAATGATTTTTTGAAAAAACCTTTTGTTTTTGAAGAGTTTGTGCTTA
>JAMOOV010000199.1 GCA_027065125.1 Campylobacterales bacterium
GGAGAAATCTTTAAAGCATTTAAAATCTCTTTTTTTACCACTCTTTCTAACATTTTTTATACCTTAATAATATGATATTTATTATTATACTATAAATTTTCAAAAAATTAACTTTTTTGTAAGCCTTATTGCCTTACTCCTATGAGATAACTTTTTTTTAACATTCTCATCCAACTCCCCGAGAGTTTTGTCAAATCCTTCGGGTATAAACATAGGATCATAGCCAAAACCGTTATCCCCTCTTGCTTCGTCTATAACTTCTCCATGCATCCATCCATGCACCGTAAAAATAGCTCTATCTGTTGCGATAGCCATAGCGGCGGTATAAAAAGCCGTAGTTTTTTTAATGCCCTCTTTTTTCAAATCCTCTATAAGTTTATAAAGGTTGTCCTTCGCGGTAGCATTGATACCTGCATATCTGGCACTGTAAATTCCGGGAGCATTGTTGAAAATAGGCACAGATATACCGCTATCATCAGATAAAACGATACAATTTTTTGTATCTTCAAGTTTATCGAAGATCGCTTTTGCTTTTATGATAGCATTCTCTTTAAATGTTTTTCCATCTTCTTTTATCTCAAAAGACTCCATTATATCACCGTATGCACACACTTCACAATCTTCAAAACTCTCTCTTATCTCTTTAATCTTACCCTTATTTGAAGTTGCCAATATAATTTTCATAACTATCCTTTAATATTCTAACAATGAGGTATAATTTTATATATTAAATGATTTTAACATTATTTGGAGGAGAGTATGGTTAAATTGGCTAAAAAGGTTATGCCTTTAAGTTTGATAATAGCTTTGAGGTTTTTCGGACTCTTTATAGTTTTATCCGTTTTAAGTCAGTATGCACTGGGGCTTAAATACTCCAATGCCACATTGGCAGGTATCGCAGTAGGCGGATATGCTTTAACTCAAGCATTTTTACAAACCCCATTTGGGATTTTAAGCGACAAAATAGGCAGAAAAAAAACCATACTCATAGGACTTTTGATATTTATCTCAGGCTCTATAGTTTGTGCTATAAGTGACAATATCTACATACTTTTACTTGGAAGATTTTTGCAGGGTGCGGGAGCTATAGGCTCGGTTATAACAGCTATGATAGCCGATCTTGCAAGTGAAGAAGAAAGAGCCCATGCCATGGCTATCATGGGTATGGTTATAGCGATGACTTTTGCGGTTGCCATGATAGCAGGACCTTTGATGGCAGGGTATCTTGGTGTTCCATCTTTGTTTTGGCTGACTGCCACACTTGCCACGATAGCACTGCTGATACTATTTAGCTCTGTTCCCGAACCTCCAAAAATCGTTCATACTTATGCTGAAGAAGAAGCAAAAATAAAACATGTTTTTAAAGATAAAGATTTGGTTAGAATGTATATAACTTTTCTCTTTCATAGCTCCACTATGACGATAGCATTTTTTATCATACCTATTCTTTTAAAGACAAAGTTTCATATACTTCCTACCGGATTTTGGAAAGTATATCTTCCTGCTGTACTGTTTGGAGTGGTAGCTATGGGTCCTGCGGCAGTATTTGGGGAAAAGTATGCCAAGGGAAAAGAGATATTTTTACTCTCCATAGGTTTTATCATGGCTTCTTTTTTACTTATGGGTTTTACAAGTTCTTTTATGCTTTTTGCTATTGGAGCTACTTTTTTCTTTATAGGCTTCAATATGTTTGAACCTCTTTTGCAAAGTTTTGTGGCAAGGTTTGCAAAAGTCCATCAAAAAGGAACGGCTCTTGGTGTTGCCAATACATTTTCATATATAGGTATATTTCTTGGAGGTGCGATAGGCGGATATGCTTATCAGCACTTTAAAGAACAGGGTGTAGCAATACTTGTATTGATAATATCTCTATTTTGGATATGGTGGATAGCAGGCATGAGAAATCCCGGACTTAGACAAACCGCCTATATAGAGTTAAATGATTATACAAAATCAAAACTTCACGATATAAAAAAGATCGACGGTATAGCCGATCAGTACATCAATGAAACTGAAGCTATCATAGTCATAAAGTACGATGCTACCGTTCTTGATGAAGAGTTTGTAAAAAACTTTTTCAAGCAATAGAATATTTTTTTAAAAAAATTTCTCAAAACTATATAAAACTTTTTTCAAACTGTCCGATTTAGTTAATAACTGACAAGGATGTCAGAAATTCACATAAAAGGATTTATGATGGGATTCAGAATTAACACAAATGTTGGAGCATTAAATGCTCACAGAGCGGGTGTTATGACAAACAAGAGGTTGAACCAAAACTTAGCGAGACTAAGTAGCGGTCTTAGGATAAACAAAGCTGCGGATGATGCCTCAGGTCTTGCTATCGCAAATAGTTTAAACTCTCAAGCTACAGGTTTGGGTCAAGCTATCAGAAATGCACAAGACGGTATCAATGTAGCTCAAACAGCAGACGGTGCCTTACAAGAGTATGGCAATATCATAAATACCGTTAGAACCAAAGCCATCCAGGCTGCATCTGACGGTCAAAACTCTGACTCAAGGAAAGCCATCCAAAGAGATATCAATAAACTCTTGGAAGAAGCTCAAAATATTGCAGATACGACTACATTTAATGGTCAAAAACTGCTAAATGGAGACTTCACAAACAAAAACTTTCACATAGGTGCTTATGCAAATGAAACAGTCGGAATAAGCATAACAAACACTTCTACTACCAACATAGGAGCACATGTTGATGAAACCGGAAGTGCTGTAACAAGTAATGCTTTATCATCTGGAGATCTTACCATTAACGGTACAGATGTGGGTGCAAGTACAGCAGATACAACTTCAGGAGCCAATACAACAGCTCATAGTGCCGGTTCCGCATGGGCAAAAGCAAATGCTATCAACTCTGTAAGCAATACTACCGAAGTTACTGCAACTGCAAAAACAGAAGCGACAGGAAGTAGTGCTGTAGATGGGGGAACAACCATAGCTTCAGGCGGATTGACAATCAATGGTATCGATGTAGGCGAAGTAAAAGTATCAAATAATGATGCAGACCATGCTCTTATAAATGCCATTAACAATATCTCAAATCAGACAAATGTAACAGCATCTCTGGACGGAGGAAAGCTCGTTTTGACATCTGCAGATGGAAGTGATATAGCCTTAGGTGGTACTCAAAATACCGATAGTATTATCCATATGGGAGACAATAGTGCCGGTGTTACAAAGCGAGGTACTGTCACTTTAACTTCAGATAAAGCAGTTACTATCGCAGGAAGTAATCCAGGTTATGCAGGTTTAACCGCAGAAACAATATCTACTTCTCATGCATTAAACTCTATAGATGTTACTACGAGAGATGATGCAGAAAGTGCCATCAAGACAACAGATTCCGCACTAAGACAACTTGATGCTATAAGATCAAATATCGGTTCTGTTCAAAATCAGCTTGAATCAACCGTAAGAAATATATCTGTAACTCAGATAAATGTTACTGCGGCCAAATCAACCATCATGGATGTTGACTTTGCTCAAGAATCTGCTGATTTTTCAAGAAATAACATTCTTGCTCAGTCAGGTAGTTATGCTTTAAGTCAAGCAAATGCCGTACAGCAAAATGTTCTAAGACTACTTCAGTAGTAGTTTTCCAAGCTAAAGGCTTCGGTCTTTAGCTTATCTTTTTATACTTTTGCTATAATTATAGGCAAATATAATCAATAAGGCAAAATGTGTCAATATACCAACAGATAAACAATCTCATAAAAAATAAAAAGTTAAAAAAAGCTCAAACCCTATCTTTAAAGCAATACAAAAAAGATATAAAAGACATAAAAATAGTAAATCTCTTGACATATATATATCACCTTCAAAACAAAACTGCTCTTGAAGAAAAGTTTGCCAAAAAATCCATAGAGATAGACGATTCTCAAGAATCCCCATATAACACTTTGGGCTATATATATGCAAAAACTTATCAAGATCACAAAAAAGCGGAAGAGTTTTTTCTAAAGGCTCTACAAAATAACCCGAACTCTACGACAGCATATATCAACATAACTACCATATATATAGCCGATAGAAGATTTGACGAAGCTGAAAATTTACTAAAAGAGGCACTTGAAAAAAATCTCACGGATGTCAGATTATATGAAAATCTTGCCATGTTGTATTTTGCAACGGATAGATATGATGAAACTGAAAAAGCGATAAAAAAAGCTATCTTGATAGATCCGAAATATCCTAATATACTTTTTTTATACTCTGTATTTTATCTTAAACAAAAAGAGTATAAAAAAGGTTTTGATCTTTATAGATATAGGTATCATCCCAAAAAAAGAGATAGACAGACCTTTTTAGTCTCTAAAGAAAATCTACTCCAAAAAGATCAAGACATAAGAGGCAAAAAGATACTCTTAAGCTCCGAACAGGGTTTTGGAGATGTGATTCAGTTTGTAAGATATATAAAACTCTTTCAACAAAGAGGGGCTACAGTTATCTTGCAGTCTAAAAAACTTCTAAAGGAGCTTTTACAAGATAGTTTCCCCGATATCGCTATCATCAAAGATGATGAAGTTTGTGAATATGACTATCATTTACCCATTATGGATAGTGCATACTTTTTTGAAAGTACCTACGATACTTTGCCCTATCAAAACGGCTATATCTTTATAAATGCTAAAAAATCGGAAGAGATTTACCAAAGATACTTTAAAAACAGCACCAAAAAAAGAGTGGGCATCATTTGGAAAACCAATCCGGCAAAAGGCGAAATAGTCGCAAAGATAAACGAAAGAAAAGAGAGAAACTGTCCTCTTGAAAAGATGATAGAGCAGTTTAACAAAGATGATATAGAGCTATATTCGCTCCAAGTAAATGCGACCGAAGAGGAGAAAGAACTTCTTAAAAAATATGGTATCCCCTCTATTGGAGACGACTTTGTATCTTTTTACGACAATGCACTTGTCATAGACAATCTTGACTTACTCATAGGTATAGATACGGTATCGGTTATACTTGCAGGTGCTATGGGAAAAGATGCCATAGTTTTACTCTCCGGCTCACATGACTGGCGATGGACGAAAGAGGATAAAAGAACAAATTGGTTTAGAAGTATAGAGATATATAGAAGAGCCATAGAGGATAGCTGGGATGATACACTAAAAGAGGTTGCAAAGCATGAGATATTTTCAAAACCATTAAATTTGAAAAAAAGGCTGTTTCAAAGAGCTACAAGATATCACTCCGTCTCAGACTATGAAAAAGCGGAAAAATTTTATAAAAAGGTTTTATCTCTCGATCCGAACCATGCAAAATCTCTTCACTATCTTGGCATCATAGCTTTTGAAAAAGGCGATATAAGATCAAGCATGGAGCTTTTAAGCCAAGCTTTAAGGATAGATCCGAATGATAATGAGATATATGAAGATTTGGAGAAAATCATAAAGAGCATAAAACAAACCCCATTTTCAAAAGAGTTCATAGAGATAGATATTCAAAATTTTGACATAGATAAATTTTCTCTTCTTTCAAAAGAGTTTGAGCCGAACGATTATGAAAAAGAGCAAACAATCCTGCTAAAGAAAAAAATTTTAGAGACGATACCTGCGGGAATATATAAAGATGTATTGATATTGTATATAAGCATTTTAGAGAAAAATTTTGATAAAGCTTTAGAGCTTTTTTTGCAAACTTCAGATGACAAACAAGTCGATAGGATAGAGACTCTTTGTGATATAATCCACGATACTAAAAATTTTAAACTTACAATTTTTCATTGGCAAATTATAGTAAAAACATTTGAACAAATTTTTTCAAAAAATTTA
>JAMOOV010000200.1 GCA_027065125.1 Campylobacterales bacterium
GCATCAAGTATAATAAGAGCGATATCCGCATCTTCAAGCATTTTTTGGGTTCTATTTAATGCATATCTCTCTATACCTTCGATTTTACCCCTTTTTCTGATACCTGCAGTATCAACGAAAGTTATAATTTTATCTTTATAATATAGTTTTTCATCAACCGGATCTATAGTTGTACCAGCTATAGAGCTAACCACAGATCTATCTTCTCCCAAAAGAGCATTTAAAAGTGAACTTTTGCCAACATTGACTCGACCCACTATGGCAACTTTTATCTCATTGACATCTTGAGCTATTTTTTTATCCAATTCACTCTCTGCCTCATCAAAATCACTTAAAAAATCCTCTAAAGATTCATCATTGTCTTCTTCTATTTCTAAAATTTTCTCTTTTGGCAATTTACTATAAAGCCAGTTTAGAAGAGGAGTAATACCTCTATTGTGAGATACGGAAATAGGAAATATATCTTTTACTCCGAAACTTTGATACTCCCAAACTATCTCATTCATTTTGTCGTTATCTATTTTATTGATGATTAAAGCTATATCTTTACCGAGTTTTTGTAACTCAAAAAATATTTTTCTATCGTCATCATCAGGAAGCATTTTTCCATCGACCATATATAAGACAATATCTGCATTTTTTGCTGCTTGGAGTGATTTTTCCTTTACTACTTCAAACATTTCGTTACTATTGTCAAGCCCTCCTGTATCTACAAGCAGTGCATTTTTATCGTCTATGGCTATCTCTTCGTTTTTGATATCTCTTGTTGTTCCGCTTATATCGGAAGTTATAGCTATTCTTCTTCCTGCAAGTCTGTTAAAGAGTGAACTTTTACCAACATTTGGTTTTCCAAGGAGTGCTATTTTTTTCATATTGTATCTTCTTTATTTATTTTTTCTATATATATTGATTGGCTTGGAAAAGCAAACTCAGTTTTATTATTTTCAACAATTTCCATAATTTTTAAGTAAATATTTTCTTTTGCCTCAAGATAATCACTCCACACAGCAGTTGAAATAAAAGTGTATATAAAAATCCCAAGTGCACTATCGCCAAATTCATCAAATCTAACAAGTAAAGTTTGGTCTTGTGCAATTTTCGGATGATTTTGAAGCATGATAGTTATATCTTTTACTATTTTTTGTAAAGTTTCTCTCGGTGTATCGTAAGTAACACCTATTCTTAGTTTTATTCTTCTTTGACCTCTTCTTGAATAATTTTCTATAGGGGAATTTGCTATGGTTTGATTTGGCATAATTATAAGACTTTTTTCAAAAGTTCTTATCTTTGTAGTTCTTAAACCTATATCTTCAACTGTTCCTTCCACACTACCTACTTTTACCCAGTCTCCTATTTTTAGTGATTGGTCTGCGAGTATAGTAAGTCCTCCGAAAAGATTTGCCGCAGTATCTTTTGCTGCTAAAGCAAATGCTAAACCGCCTATTCCCAATGAGGCAATGAATGCACTCACATTGATACCCCAATCTTGCAGTATAGCTATTGTGCCAACAATAAAGATAAAAGCTTTGATACTTTTTATAAGAAAATTTCCTATCTCTTTATGCAAGTCTTTACCAAATTTTTTTGAAAAACTATATATAAAATTATCAAAGACACTTGCTGTGCCAAACAATATCCAAAAGATTGCTACAGTTACTAAACTTTTGATAATGTGATGCAAGAAAATAGAATTTATATCAAGTATAATAGCAAAAAAGTAAAAACCAGCTATGATAAAAGAGAATCTTGTAGGTCCTTTTAACACTTTTAGTATTTTGTCATCAATATCTGTAATGGTTTTTTTTGTAAATTGTTTTATGGCTTTTAAAAGTGTCAATGTAAAAACTTTTCTTAAAAACAAAAAGAGAAAAAACACAAAAAAAGCCAAAGCTATCTTGTATAACGGTATCTCAAAGAAAGTTACATTAATGTATTTGATAAATTGTTCCAAAATTACTCCAAATTAAATGATAAGCTTTATTTTAACAAATTTTATATTAAAAAAAGACAATATTTTTTTAGCGGTTCTTCAAAATTTCAAGATAACTTTATACTTGAAATTCATTAAGCTTAGAACTTAAAACTTTTGTTTGTTCCTGCAACTTGCTTGATTCTTTATTTAGATTTATTGTTGCTTCGCTATTTAATTTAGAGTAATCCAAAATAGTGTTTATATTTGATAAAATTTTCTCTACATCAAGAGTTAAATTTGTAGTTACCTCTGAAGATTTAGAGGATATAAGAGAAGCATTTGTCATAATCTCTTGAGTAGATAAAATATTATCTTTTACTATATTTGAAGACTCAACCAACTTTTCTATAAAATTATTATTTTCCAACATTTTAGTACTAGCATCTGCAACACTTTGAATTATGACATTAATAGTCATATTAATCTCAACCAAAGATTTTTGTGTTCTTTCTGCTAATTGCCTTATTTCATCTGCAACAACCGCAAATCCTCTTCCGTGTTTACCTGCTCTTGCTGCCTCTATAGCCGCATTTAAAGCCAATAAATTTGTTTGATCTGCTATATCCGAGATAACTTCTAAAACATTTTTGGCTTGTTCTGTTTCTTGACTAAGATGAGCCAAATTTTCAGAACTTTCTGCTTCTACCTGGGCTGCTTGATAAATATTTTTTACCAAATTTTTTATTTTATTGACGGCTTCATTTAAAGAGGTTGATGCTTTGATCATGTCGCTACTTGCTTCTTGAGATTTATTTGTAACATTTTGTAATTCCTCCTTTACTTTATCTCCTATCTTTTTTGTTTCTTCAACAAATATAAATTCTTGAGAAATTCTTTTTCCTATATTTTCTGCAATTTGAAAAAAATCTTTAACAACTTTTTCGCTTTCAAGAGAGTTTTTCTTCGCACTTTTTACAGTATCATGTATCTTAGATATAAAATTATTTATATTTTTAGAAAGATATGATATTTCATCTTTTGAATGCACATTAATTCTTTTTCTTAAATCTCCACTTCCTTTTGCCAAATCTATGCTGATATCACTTAAATCATTTACGGAATCTATTATACTCTTAACCATCACATAAGTAAAGATAATAAAAAAAATCAAACCTACAATCGAACCGATTATCAATATCAATTTTGATAAATCCAGTAAAGAAACAAGATTGTCATGATTTAAATTGTATTTTTTAGTAAGATTAGAAAACAAAATTAAAACTAAAACAATATTAGAAGTAAAACCTAAAGCAGTTGTTCCAACAAGTATCCAGCCTTTTGTTTTTATACTTAAGTTTCTAAGTAAACTATTCATATTGTTCCTTTTTTTATTTTAATTTTGACAATTAAGTATTTATAAATTATATTTTAACAAAGTTTATATTAAAATAATATTTATGAAAAATATAATAATTAGTTTAATCGTGTCTATAAGTTTTTTAAATGCAAAAACTATTATAGCAACATACAAGGTGGGATTTGGAATATTCGGTAAAATAGGTACGGCAAAAGCTGTATTTAAAATAAAAAAGGATAATACTTATCACATTTCTATAAAAGCTGCAGCCATAGGTTTGGCAAAAGTTTTAAGCGGAGGTAGAGTTGAGAGCTATGAGAGTGAAGGCAAAGTGATAAATGGCTTTTTAGTGCCGGATATTTATAAAGGTATTACTCAAAATCATAGTAAAATTTCTACAAAAATATACTATTTTTTACATAAAAAAAGAGTGATTGATATGTTAAAAATAAGAGTAAAAGAGGGCAAAGAGAGCAGAAGTAATGAAAAATTAAAATATTATGCAAAAAATGATATCTTAACTCTTTTTTTCAATATAAAACATTATCTTGATAATTTTAAATTTAAGGGTACAAAAAATCTATATGCAGTAGGGGCAAATAAAAAAGACGGAAAAGTCAATATCATTGCTCCCGCAGGAAAACAATTAAGTCAACTAAAAAGTTATCTTAAGAAGAAAAAAGGACATTTTCTTATAGTTTTTGTCAATCAAAAAATTTTTGCAAGTAAAAGAGGAGAGTTGTATCTTGATATAAATGATGATGGTGTATGCACTAAAGCAGTTTTGAAAGATGTTGTACTTTTTGGGGATATTAGAGGAGAATTGGTAGATTTGAAGTATGAATGAAAATATCTTAAATGGTGCAAAATATATGCTTTTTGCTTCTTTGTGTTTTGCTGTTATGGGAGGTTTTGCGAAAGAGATTTCAAAAGATATGAGTGCGGTAGAGGTTGTCTTTTTTAGAAATATATTCGGTTTGATTTTTATATCTTTAACCTTTTTCAAGTATCCCGTTAAACAAAAAGGGGGAAAGTTGTGGCTACTTCTTTTTAGGGGTTTTATGGGATTTGCGGCTTTGTTGGCATTTTTTTACAATATCGCCCATATATCACTTGCCGAAGCTATGACATACTCAAGGACTTCGCCTATATTTACAGCACTTTTTGCTTTTATTTTTTTAAAAGAAAAACTCTACAAATCGGGCTGGATAGCTATATTTTTAGGTTTTGCGGGAATTATTTTGATAACAAGACCAGAGGGTGTATATGACTTCAATAAGTACGATATGTTGGGATTGTTTAGTGGTCTTGGAGCAGCACTTGCATATACGGCCGTTAGGGAGTTGAGGGAGTATTATGATACGAGGGCTATCGTGCTTTCTTTTGTGACTGTAGGCACCATAGGTCCAGTTGTCTTGATGCTTATCGGTTCGTTTTATGCTCCTTCAAATTTGGATTATATCTTTACAAAATTTATATTTCCACGAGAGAAGGATTTTGCTATGATACTTTTTCTTGGTATCAGTGCTACTCTCGCTCAATACTACATGACAAAAGCATACGGAGTTACTAAAGCGGGTATAGTCGGGACCATAAGTTATACCAATATTATATTTTCTATCATTATAGGAGTTTTTCTTGGAGATAAATTTCCCGATTTTCTAACTCTTGGCGGTATTTTGTTGATAATCTTCGCAGGAGTGCTTGTAAGTATTCAAAAAGAATCTTGATACTCTTCTCACCCCTTTTTGTCTTAGTTTACAAACCGAGTTAAAAGTAAAGTCCTGCCCCCTTTTTTTCTTTTTTTACCTCTTCTTTATCTATAAAAGTGCCTTATCTAAAGCTTGTTGTACTCTAAATGCTTGAATATGCTCTTTGACATCATGGCATCTTATGATGGATGCTCCGTTTTTTATACATTCCAAATGTATAGCAAGAGTGCCGGGAAGTCTATCTTCGGTTTGAGAGGGGGTTATCATGTTTATCAGAGATTTTCTACTTGCTCCTATCAGAAGAGGATATCCAAAATGCTTAAAATGTCCGAGATTTTTTATAAGACTTAAGTTGTGTTCAAGATTTTTTCCAAAACCTATACCGACATCTAAAATAATGTCTTTCACCCCAAAACTTTTTGCTTTTTGTATTTTTTCTTGGAAAAAGTCATCAATCTCAGATAATACATTTTTATATTTTGGATTCTTTTGCATATCTTTCGGAGTTCCTTTCATATGCATCATAATTACTTTGGCATCATACTCTGCTGCCAATTTTGCAACTTCATCATTTTGCAAAGCTGTAATATCATTTACTATTTGAAAGCCTTTGTCAAGTGCATATTTAAGACATAAAGGAGAATAACTATCTAAAGAAAAGCATATTTTTTCATATAAATTCTTTTCATATATGGAGTCAATTAT
>JAMOOV010000201.1 GCA_027065125.1 Campylobacterales bacterium
TTCAAAAATCAAACAATTCCAAGAGTTAAAAAGCTCTTGAAAGTGTTCTTTGAAAATTTACTGTTACTATACTATTGTCTTTTTTACTTTTTTCTCCGCTTAAGCTATTCTTTATAGGATTGCTTTTATCAAAGCAAAGCTTCGATAAAATTCCTATCGCTAAAGCTTTGCTTATAGGCAAGAATGAAACCCTTAAGAGTTTCATATTTCATCTCCTATTTCAATATAGGATATTATATCATATATTATAAAAGATTTCCATATTTATAATATGCCGCACAAGCCCCCTCGCTACTTACCATACAGCTTCCAAGAGGTGAGTTGGGTTTACAAGCTTTGCCGAATACTTTACAATCCATAGGCTTCGCTTTACCTTTTAGTATCTCTCCGCATATACAAAGCTTGTGATCATCTATTTTGTTATCGGGTAAAATATCCGCATAAATTTTTTCGGCATCAAACTCTTTGTACTCATCTTTAAGTTCCAAAGCACTCTTTGCTATATCTCCTATACCTCTCCATCTAAAATGATCTCTTTTTTGAAAATATTTATCTATCAACCTTTTGGCTTGGGTGTTACCCTCTCTTGTAACGGCTCTTTGATACTCATTTCCCACTTCACATTTGCCCTCTATGAACTGCTTTACTATCATAGAAATCCCCTGCATCACATCCACAGGCTCAAAACCGCTCACCACAACAGGGGTGCCGTAATCTCTTGGAAACTCCTCATATATTTTGCTTCCGGTTATCACACTCACATGACTTGGTCCTATAAAAGCCTTTATCTGACAATCCTCATCATCAAGTAACACTCTCATAGGCTCCGGAACCGTGACATGATTGATGTGAAAAAAGATATTTTTGATACCCTGCTTTATCACACTATCCATCAAAACCGCCGTCATAGGAGTAGTGGTCTCAAAACCGATAGCATAAAATATCACCTTTTTAGAGGGATTGTCTTTTGCTATCTTTAAAGTATCCAAAGGAGAGTAAACGAACCTTACATCAGCCCCTTTACTTCTTGCATCTTGTAAGCTTCCGTTGCTTCCGGGAACCTTTATCATATCTCCTAAGGTTACAAGTATCACATCTTTTTGCTGTGAGAGTATATAGGCATGATCGATTCTCTCTTTTGGCATGATACACACCGGACATCCCGGACCGTGGATAAAGTCGATATTTTCGGGCAAAAGCTGTAAAAGTCCATACTTCATGATAGTGTGAGTATGTCCTCCGCACACCTCCATGATGTTTATCTTTTGGGTGAGTTTTTTGGCATCCTCTTCTATCTCTTTTGCCAAAGTCTTTATAACTTTTGCATCTCTAAAGTCATCATACAGATTTTTTAGTTCAAGTTTGCTCATCTAATCTATCCTGCTCTTCCATTTTTTCAACTATCTCTTTATAAAGCTCTAAACTATCCAAAGCCCTCTCTTTATCTATCTTATTCATAGCAAATCCCACATGAATAAGCACAAAATCCCCCACCTCAACCGGCTCATCTATAAGGTCAAGGCTTACTTTTCTCTTTACACCCATAGTATCTACTATCGCTATATTGTTCTCATCTATACTCTCTATCTTGCTTGGAATACTCAAACACATAAAAATCCTTTCATGTTAATTAATAATTAATAATTAAAAGTTAAGAGTTATGTTTACTACTCTTAACTATGCTTACCAACAATCTAATAATCTCCTCTATATCCTTTTTGATACTTTCATGACTTTTTTTATCTAAAAAGCCTATATCTTTCAACAAATCTATCCAATAATCACTCTCGTTAGCCTCCTTTAGAGCAATAGAGTTTTTGCTGATAAAGTCAGCTTTTGACTGAGCAAATTTTGCCTCTCTAATAGATGCTCCTATTGAAGTTCCACTCCTTAAAAGCTGTTTAGACAAAACATATTCATTTTTTTGTTTTGAAAGATATTGATAAAGCCTTACAATTCTTACGGCAAAATCATAACTTTTTTTATATATAACATTTTTTCTTGCACTATCCATTTCCATCCTACCCACCAATTCTTAACTCTTAACTCTTAATTCTTAATTCTTAATTCTTAATTCTTAATTCTTAATTCTTAATTCTTAATTCTTAATTCTCCCCCTTATCCAATCCGCAACTTTTTTCAATGACTCTTTATCTTTTATACTGACTTCAAGAATGTCGGCATCCGGTTTTAGTCTCTTTACCGCTTCTTTCTCCTTTTGCAAATCATACTCGAAATAGGGCAAAAGATCCACTTTGGTAAAAAGCACGAGATCGGCTTTTCTAAACATCACGGGATATTTTTCTACCTTACTCTCGCCCTCGGGTATGGAGACAAGCACTATATTGTAGTGAGCACCCACATCGTAACTTGCCGGACATACAAGATTGCCGACATTTTCTATAAAACATACCTCAAGTCCATCTATCGGCAAGTTTGCAACACCCTTTTCCACCATAAAAGCATCAAGATGACAAGCCGAACCGGTTTGGATCTGGATGGATACCACACCCTTGTCTCTAAGTCTTTGAGCATCTCTGTTGGTCTCAAGATCACCCTCGATAACACCAAATCTAAAATCCGCTATCTCGCTTAAATGTTCCAAAAGAGTCGTTTTTCCGCTTCCGGGACTACTCATAAGGTTGATAACGGTTATATCGTTATCCTCAAAATACTTTCTAATCTCATCGGCTTTTTTGTTGTTTTTTGTCAATATCTTTTTCACCACAGGTACGGTTTTCACATCGTTTAACTGCGGGTTGTTCTTTATATTTTCAAGATCGCTATCTGCCATTTTTTCTCCTTTTTTTCTTTTAATCATTGTCTCTATTTAAGACCTATTTGATATATGAACGGTTTTGAGAGCATTAAAATTTTTCAGGACGAAAAATTAGCTCTCAACCTCGGAAAAATTGCACGGATGCAATTTTGAGAATGAGTAAATATATCAAATAGGTCTTAAACCTCAATAATGCTTATGATAGTGAGAGTGAGAGAACTCTTTATGTTTGTGTCTATGTTTATGAATAAGATTGGCTCTTGTTAAAAGATCCAGATTCCCATAAAGTTTCTCTATCTCTCCATCATATATCTTTTTATGCTCCTCATCCAAAACTATCGCTCTATCGCTCACTTCATAAGCAAGTGAGAGATCATGAGTAGCCACCACAACACTCTTTTTCAACTCCAAAAGCATATCTATAAACCATCCGGTGGTTTTAGGATCCATAGCCGCAGTAGGCTCGTCAAGGAGTAATATTTCCGGCTCATAGATCAACATGGATGCCAATATAACTTTTTGCTTCTCTCCTCCGCTTAAATAGAGTGGATTTTTATCCAAAAGGTGAGTCAAGCCGAACTTTTTTGCTATATCCTCCACTCTTTTTTCTATATCGCTCTCCTCAAACTCCCTGAGAGAAAAGGCTATCTCATCTCTTACGGTTGGGTTAAATATCATACTTTCAGGATTTTGAAAGAGTATGCCAACTCTTTTTCTAAACTCTTTATCAACACTTTTTTTGGTTATCTTTTTACCTTCAAGCAGATATTCGCCGTTTTTTGCAAAGTAAAGTCCGGCTAAAACTCTAAGAAGAGTTGATTTTCCGCATCCGTTACTTCCAAGTAAAACTACTTTTTCTCCCTTGTTTATATCAAAACTTATATCTTTTAATGCTATCTTGTCATCATAAAAGTATGAAATATCTCTTAAACTTATCAAAAAAATCCCCTCGCTTTCATCGCCAAGCTTCTCTCTTTTGCATCTTTTAGTGCTTTTTGCAAGAAAAAGTCGAACACTCTACCGATAAATCCCTTTTCTCTTTGTCTTAACTTTTTGATAACTCTTGCCTTGTAAGCAAGTCTAAAATCCTCATAAGTTTTTTTGTATGAAACTATCTGAGAAAGAGATATACTCAAAAGATAGCTCAAATCCTTTGAAAATGAAAAAAAGTCCACGACATCAGCCTTTGCAAAAAACCAAAATACAAAATATGTCAGCAAATAGACCTTTAGATTGATATATACTATAAACGAAACCAAAGGAACATCTTTAAAAAAAGATAAAATAACATATCCTAAGGTTATGCTCATATTAAATAAAAATATGGACTTTACCACTCTTTTATTTAGTTTTATGATATCTTTGCAAGAGATTATCCACAGTAAAACCACTCCGATAAACATCACTCTTATATCTCTTAGCCACAAAAGAGCTAAAAGAATTATAGCAAAAGATACTCTATATAGATTTTTCATTTTTTAGTATTTTTGATAGGATAAAATATACCCCAAAAAGCAAAGCTATACCCACAATCGCCGAAAGATAGTAGCCGACTATATCATTTGTACCGCCAAGAGAATAATCAGGCATTAAAGCATTGATACCTTTTGCATTTTTTATCCCCTCGGGTATAAATCCAAGTATTTTTTGGTAGTATTCGTTGCCCCACTCTCCCCATGCATCAGCATCACTGATAAGCCCCAAGGGAGAAAATAGTATCAAAACACATAGAATATAATAAGCTTTTCGTTTCATACCAAACTTTCCTCCTTTTTTCTAAGATATGAGTAGGCTATGGTGGTAAAGATACCCTCCGCAACTGCGAAAAACAGCATATGAGAACCCACAAGTGCTACAAAAGCCGTCTTTAAATCAAACGGAAAATACAAAGGGTGTCCCCCTTTAGTCCAAAAAAGAGGTTGGATACCAAGCAAAAAGGCTGTTAGCACCGAAGAGCTTACTATGCCTACCCACCCTGCAAAAAATGGTGCAAACTTATATTTTTTTAAAAGATTGTAAGCATAATATCCGGCAAATGAACCAACAAAAGCCATAGATAAAGCATTTGAGGCAAGAGTCGATACCCCGCCGTCACCAAAAACCAAAGCTTGGATAAGTAGTACTAAAGAGACCGATATAAAACCTATCCAAGGATTAAACAGTATGGCTATCAGTACCGCTCCTACGGCATGTCCGCTCGTACCTCCGGGTATAGGGATATTGAACATCATGATCACAAAGCTAACAGCACTCAAAGCTCCGATAAGAGGCAAGGTCTCTTCGTTTAAACTCTTTTTTAATTTTTTAAAACCGTAAACCCACAACGGAACTGCTACTACATAGGTAGCTATACAAGTTTCAGGTGAAAGATAACCGTCAGGTATATGCATCATAAACTCCAAAATGAATTTTCATTCGTATTCTACAAACTTTTACATAATTTAGCTATTAATTTTTATATTTCTTATATAATTTTGGAACTAAATTTGATATAATTTTACTATGAAATGTAAATATTGTGATAATGATACTTTTTATATATTGAAAAATGGTTATCTAAAATGTAAAAAATGTAAAAGAAAATTTAGTTCCAAAAAGATAAAACAAGATATTAAGGTTGTAAAGTGTTTTTGTAAAGGATTAAATGCTCTTGAGTGTGCAAAAAAAGAGTCTTTTCACTATATAACGGTAAAAAAGAGATATGACGGTTTTAGAAAAAAGATAATTTTATTTAGTGAAGAGAATTTTCAGGGCAAAGAGGTGATTGAATATGATGAATACATCTATCTTGAAAAATCCAAAAAGAGAGATAAAAGCCACATTTTTGATGCTTTTGACTTTTTGACATTTAATTATGAGGATAAAATTTACAATATCATTATG
>JAMOOV010000202.1 GCA_027065125.1 Campylobacterales bacterium
TCTTTACTGAGCGATATCAAAAGGTTGGAAGTTCCAAAAAAAGGCGAGTTTCTTAACTACTTGTCTAAAAATTACACTTTTGATACACTAATGTCTCAAAAAAAAGAGAAACAAAGACAGCTTGAGCAGAAAAATCAAGAGATAAAAATAGCTCAACAAGAGTATAAAAAGGCGATGATGGAGTATGAAAAGATTAAATATCTTGAAGATACGATTATCCAAAAAAGGATAAAAAAGATGCAAAAAGATGAAGAGAAAATATTGGATGAGGTGTCAGTCTTGACATATAAAAGGAGAAGTATTTGAAATTTTTATTATCTCTTTTGGTTTTTATCTCTTTTGGTTTTGCAATCGATAATACTTATGAATGCAATCAAATATTTGAGCAAAGAAAAGCAGAGCTTACTCAAAAGATAGAGAAAATCGATGAGGCAAGAGAAGCCTATGAAGCATTAAGAGCTGCGACAAATGCCTTGCTTGATAAAAAAAAGCAAATGCTTTTAAAAAAAGAGCAAGATATAAATACTACTTTAGAAGAGGTTAAATCAAAAGAAAAAAGTATAAAAGAGTTGCTATCAAAAAACAAAGAGTTGCTAAAAGCTATAAAAGAGGCAAAGGATGACAAGATAAGTGAAACATACTCAAAGATGAAAGACTCTGCCGCCGCTCAAATACTTTCAAATATGAAAATTACTGAAGCTTGTAAAATACTTTTCAATCTAAAGCCTAAGAAAATCTCAAAAATAATGGCAAAAATGCCTCCTCAAAAAGCATCGAAGATAACGGAAATATTACTAAAAGGTCCACCGTTTAAGGAGATAAAATGATAAATATCATATTTAGTGCATTCTCTTTTTTAAAACCTAAATTAAAAGAGAAAAATATAGAGTGTTCAAATAGTAAAATGCAAATTCCGGAAAACTTAACTGTTATACATTTTATAGAATATCTCGGACTTTCTCAAGAAGATGTAGAAGCTGTTTTTATAAATCATAAAATATTGCCAAAGAACACGGTGATAAAAGACGAAGACAAGATAGCTCTTGTTCCTCCCGGGGGTATTCCAAATCATATAGCCGCTTATGTGGGTAAAAATAATACATAGTTTTATAGTTTAAAATATCTTATTTTTTAGATATAGGATTGAAAGAGATTAGCAAAATAGTGATAAATTTTTTATTTTAATAAGCTCTTTACAAATTTTTAGATAAAATATTTTGTTAAAATAATATTATAGTAAGGTTTGTGAGAATGAAAATAGGAAAACCGCATGCACCATATATCGCAAATAAAATAGCAATAGATCTACTAAATAGTACATTTGTCACTATGAGTGTTGGTGTAGAATCTGTTGCCGAAGCCGCAAAAGAGCTTATTGAAGAGGATATTTCAAAAGAGATTGCACTTGAAGAGAGAGTATATGAAATCATGGAAGATAATGCTGATGAGATGGAATTTATGCAAGTTGATCAAAGAAATATGTTTTGGCTTATAAAGAAAAAACTTGCCGCAGAGTATGGGGTTATTCTCTCTTATGAAGATAGATACAGTGATTTGTCTCATAAAATATTGGATGCTCTTATACAAAATGATTTAATTGAATTTAATGTATCTGAAAATATGATTAAAAATATCATTTTCGGATCTATTGAGAGTTATCTTGAAAAGTTTGAAGATATCGAAGATAGAGTTATCGAAAAGATAAAAAATTATAAACGAAAGTTGATACCGGGTAGCGAAGAGTATGATATAGTTTTTGAAAAGTTATATCAAGAAGAGTTGAAAAAAATAGGTATGATGTAGGAAAAAATATGCAAGATGTATGGATATATATCGAAGACGGAACTTTTTTAAAAGCAAAGAGTTTCGGATATGGCGGTACTAAGACAGGTGAGATAGTTTTTAACACATCAATGAGCGGTTATCAAGAGATAATAAGCGATCCAAGCTATGCCGGACAATTTATAGTATTCACTATGCCTGAGATCGGAAATGTCGGATGCAATGATGACGATATGGAGAGCAAGGCGGTTTATGCAAGTGGTATGATTGTGCGAAATTATCAGCAAAGATACTCTAATTTTAGAGCCAAAGAGTCCTTGGATGAGTTCTTAAAAGAGCAAAAATCCATGGGTATTTGCGAAATAGATACAAGGTTTTTGACAAAGATAGTCAGAGATGGCGGTTCTTTGATGATGATAGCATCGACTGAAGTATCCGATAAGGAAGAGTTGAAAAAATTGCTTAAAAATAGCCATAGAATCGAAGAGATAAATTATATAAAACAAGTTAGTACTAAAAAAAGTTATATCCATCAATATGGTGCTTGGAATCATTCAAAAATGTCATACAATACAAATATTGAAAATAGAAAAAAAATAGTTGCTATAGATTTTGGTATAAAGAGAAATATATTAAACGAACTTAGCGAAGTGGGTTTTGAGGTTGAAGTTGTACCTCATGATTTTAAAGCGAAAGAGTTGATAAAAAGATATAAAACAGGTGAGATAAAAGCGGTATTTTTATCAAACGGACCGGGAGATCCTTTGGTACTAAAAGATGAAGCTAAACAAATAAGAGAGTTAATTGATGCTAAAGTTCCTATGTTTGCTATTTGTCTTGGGCATCAACTTTTAAGTATAGCTCACGGCTATCCTACATATAAGTTAAAATTCGGACAGCATGGAGGAAATCATCCTGTACAAAATCAAGAGAGCAAGATAGTGGAAATAACGGCTCAAAATCACAACTACAATGTTCCTGATAGTATTTGTGAAATTGCCAAGATAACACATATCAATCTTTTTGATCGAACTATTGAAGGGGTTAAGTATAAAAATTCCCCTATATTTTCCGTACAACACCATCCGGAAGCCAGTCCGGGTCCACATGATAGCAGATATATATTTAAACAGTTTGCCGATTGGATTAAGTAACATTAATTTAACACTAAATAGTTATAATAGTAGCAAAAAAACAAGGAAATATTTTGGATATTGTTAATTTTTATGTTATTATAAGTGTTGCATTTCTTGGAAGCCTTGGACACTGTGTAGGTATGTGCGGTGGTTTTATAGTGGCATATACCGCAGCCAAGATAGATTCAACCAGAAGTAAAACATACCAATTTTTTTGCCATTTTTTATATAATATCGGCAGAGTTACCTCTTATGCGATTATAGGAGCTTTTTTTGGTTTTATCGGCAGTGTTTTTGTATTTGATCGTATATCTATGGGTACATTAAATATAGTTATCGGTATATTTATGTTTTTTATGGGGCTTTCTCTTATGGGAAAGATAAGGTTTTTAACCTCTATTGAGTCATCTTTGGCAAGTAGCGGGATTGTTAAAAAACTTTTTTCCATGCTTATTCATTCTAAAACTCTTCCAAGTTTCTTTTTTCTTGGCATGTTAAATGGCTTTTTGCCTTGTGGATTAGTCTATTTTTTTGCAGCTTCGGCTGCTTCAACCGCATCTGCATTTTGGGGTGCCGTTGTTATGATAGTTTTTGGGCTTTCTACTATACCTGTATTGTTGGGACTTGGTTTCTTGGTAGGCTCTTTAAAGAGTACGAGCTTTAGAAAAACTATGATACAAATTGCTTCTTTTCTCATTATAGCTTTTGGTCTTTATATGATTTATAATGGTTATGGATTTATTACTGATCCCAATGCAACATATCATGATTGTTGTAAAGCAAAACATTCATAGGAGTTTATATTGCTAAAGCAATATATAGAAGCTATTGAAAAAAATAATATTGTTTCAAAGACCGATATAAACGGCATAATAACTTTTGTCAATGAAGAGTTTTGCAAAATTTCCAAGTATTCCGAAGATGAGCTTATCGGTAAAAATCATAATATCGTTAGACATCCGGATGTTCCTTCTGAAGTTTTCAAAAAACTTTGGGATGCAATACTTGCCAAAAAAACATATAAAGCTACCGTTAAAAATCTTGCAAAAGATGGATCTACTTTTTATGTTAACACTACGGTAATTCCTATTCTTGATGAAAAAGGCGATATAGCGGAGTTTGTAGCTATAAGGTATGATGTTACTGAAGCTATTAAAAATGCAAACGAACTTGCTAAAAAAGAGGAAGAGTTAGAGCAACTTAATTTAACTCTTGAAGATAGGATTAAAAAACAAACACTAAAACTTCGAGAATTAAATGCCAATTTGGAAAGAAGAATCAAACAAGAAGTTGAAAAAAATAGGAAAAAAGATAGAGTAATGTTCCAACAAGCCAGATTTGCTGCTATGGGTGAAATGCTTGCTAATATCGCACATCAATGGCGACAACCTCTAAGTGAACTTAGTATTTTATTATACAATTTGAAAAAATCTTTCAATAATTGTAATAAAAAAGATTTTAACGAATATTATAACAGTAGTAAAATAGTGATCAACAATATGTCTAAAACAATAGATGACTTTAGAGGTTTTCTTGAGGATAACAAAGAGATAAAAAAGTTTTATGTGAAAGATATTATTCAAGAGGCTATATTAATTATAAAAGAGACACTAAAAAGCAACCATATTAAAATAATTTTTAATCATAATTGCAATATAATAAATCTAGGATATCCAAATGAGTTATTGCAAGTTGTGCTAAATATTTTAAACAATGCAAAAGATGTTTTATCTTTAAAAAACGGGAAAAATAAAACTATTGTTGTTGATTTGAATACAAAAAAGGATGAGTTTGGAAAAGATTTTGTTCTAATTGAGATATGTGATAATGGTGGAGGTATAAAAAAGGATATTGTCAATAAAATATTTGATCCTTATTTTACCACCAAGCATAGTTCTCAAGGTACGGGTATAGGTCTTTATATGAGCAAAAAAATTATTGAACAGCAGAAGGGGAGTATTGAAGTTTTTAATAAAAACGAAGGTGCTTGTTTTGTTGTAAAATTACCAAAAAAGGTTGAAACAAGACATGAATAAAGATATTGATTGTAGAAAGTTAACACTTTTGTATGTTGAAGATGAAGAAAATATAAGAAATTTATTGCAAAATGCAATCAAAGATGAATTTAAAGAGATTATCGTTGCAAGTGATGGCAGAGAAGGATTGAAAAAATTTAAAAAGTATCAACCTGATATCATAGTAAGCGATATATTGATGCCTGTATGTAACGGTTTGGAGATGGCTAAAAGCATAAAAGAGATATCCAAAGAGACTCCTATCGTATTATTTAGTGCCTTTAGTGAAAAGGAGAAACTTTTAAGTGCTATTGATATAGGTATAGATAAGTATCTTATAAAACCCGTGGATATTGATGAACTCTTAAAAACTATTAAAGAGATCACATTAAAAAAACTTTCTATCGACAATATCATTAAATTAAGTGGCGGTTATAATTATAATCAAACAAAGCATATTTTATATAAAGATGACAAAGAGATTAAATTGACAAAAAAAGAACTTAGTTTTTTAAACATTTTGATTCAAAACATAAATTCATTTGTTCCTCATCAAGAGCTTAAAGAGAAAGTTTGGAATAATAAAAAGGTTAATGATGCTGCTGTTAGAACCTTTGTAAAAAGATTTAGAAATAAAACGGATTATGATTTTATAGAAAATATTTCCGGCTTGGGCTACAAAATAAAAACAAAATAGCAGTGTCTAATAAACCTGTAAATATACTTAATTTAAGCTTTATAAAAAATATTAATCTAAAATTAACATATTTAAGTTTATTTATATAAAAAAAGTTGTACAATTGCACTTTATGTGTGACAATTGAGTGACAAAAATTAAAAGGAGGTATTGTATGCAAGATAGTAATGCAATAGCATACGATTATACAATTGCTAAAGCTTATGCGATTTTAACGATTGTTTTGGGTATGGTAGGAATGACTGTCGGAGTGTATATAGCATTCCAACTATCATTTCCTGGGCTTAACGACTTGTTCGGACAGTACGGCACATTCGGAAGATTGAGACCGTTACATACCGATGCAGTTGCTTTTGGTTTTACCGTTAGCGGTATTTTCGCTACTTGGTATTATGTAGGACAGAGAGTTTTAAAAGTCTCTATGGCTGAATCTAAATTTTTGATGGGCTTGGCTAAACTTCAAGTATTGATTTATGTATTGACAGTAGTTGCCATAGTTTACTCATTGGTAAGTGGTATAACAACTTCTAAAGAGTATGCGGAGTTTGAGTGGCCTATCGATATAGCGATAGTTGTTGTTTGGGTAATTTGGGGTGTTGAAATATTCGGACTTATAGGACTTAGAAGAGAGAGAGTTCTTTATATATCCGTATGGTACTATATAGCTACATTTCTTGGTATAGCTATGCTGTATCTTTTCAATAACATGGAAGTACCTACATATCTTATTGCTCATGTCGGTAGTGCTTGGAAATCAGTTTCTATGTATTCTGGAAGTAATGATGCTATGGTTCAATGGTGGTATGGACACAATGCTGTTGCATTCGTATTTACAGTACCTATTATTGCTATGATATACTACTTTTTGCCAAAAGAGTCAGGTCAGCCGATATTTTCATATAAATTATCACTACTTTCATTTTGGGGATTGATATTTGTTTATTTATGGGCAGGTCCGCACCATTTGCTTTATTCTACAGTTCCGGATTGGGTTCAGACAATGGGTTCAATTTTCTCAGTTGTTCTTATCCTTCCATCTTGGGGTAGTGCTATAAATATGCTACTTACTATGAAGGGAGAGTGGGGACAGTTGCAGGAGAATCCACTTATTAAGTTTATGATTTTGGCTTCAACTTTCTATATGTTCTCTACTTTGGAAGGTCCTATACAAGCTATCAAGTCAGTAAATGCTTTGGCTCACTTTACAAACTGGATCCCAGGACATGTTCATGACGGTACACTTGGTTGGGTTGGATTTATGATTATAGCTTCTATCTATCACATGGCTCCAAGAATGTTTAAAAGAGAGATATATAGCAAAAAACTTGTTGATGCTCAATTTTGGATTCAAACTACAGGTATCGTTTTATACTTTACAAGTATGTGGATAGCAGGTATCACTCAGGGTATGATGTGGAGAGCAACCGATCAATATGGTAACTTAACATACTCTTTTATAGATGCGGTTAAAGTTCTTCATCCTTACTATACTCTTAGAGGAATAGGCGGTTTATTCTATCTTATAGGTGTTTTCATCTGGGGATATAATATCTATAAAACATTTGCGGCTGGTAGAGTACTTGAAAAAGAGCCTGCTTATACATCGCCTATGGCATAGAAGGAGGTAGTTATGTTTCATTGGTTAGAAAAAAATCCGTTTTTCTTTACGGTAGCTGCATTTTTAGTGATGGCTTATGCAGGTTTTGTTAGTATTTTGCCTGATTTTGCAAAAGGTTCACGACCTATAGTCGGAAAAAAACCATATACAATGTTGCAAATAACAGGAAGAGAAGTATATATTAAAGAGGGATGTGTTTCTTGTCATTCACAGTTAATTAGACCATTTAAAAGTGAGACCGATAGATACGGCGATTACTCTTTAAGCGGTGAGTATGCTTATGATAGACCATTTCTTTGGGGTTCAGAGAGAACCGGTCCGGATTTACATAGAATAGGAAATTACAGAACAACAGATTGGCACGAAAATCATATGATGGATCCTATGAGTGTTGTTCCGGATTCTATTATGCCGGCTTATCCTCATCTTTTTACAAAAATAGCTGATTTGGATACCGCTTATGCAGAAGCCTATACGGTAAAAACTGTTTTTGGTGTTCCTTATGACAAACCGGGTATGCCTAAACTTGGTACTTTGGAACAAGCCAAGGCTGAAGCTTTGAGCGAAGCTAAAAAGATTGCGGCTGATATGAAAAATAAAAATGTTAAAAATTTAGTTGCACAGGGAAAAATTCCCGAAATTGTAGCTTTGATAGCATATATGAACGGTTTAAAGTAAAAGGATAAGACTTGGAGATAGAACAAATGAGAGAAATACAAGCATATGCTTATGTTTTTATGGTAGTCTTGTTGGCTATCGGTTTGTATGCTTATATATATCATCTCTATAAAACACAAAGAAGTGGAGAAAGAGATTATGAAAAGTACTCTGATTTGGCTCTAAAGGATGATATAACATCCACTCCGGTTGAAGAACATATAAAAGATGAAAAAAAGGAAGGAGCAAATAGATGAAATGGTTTAATGATAATGTAAATGTTCTTGCTCTGATCGGTGCCGCTGTAATTATTATAATGACAGTATTTGTTGCAGGAAAATATATAAGACAGATGAAAACCGATAAGAGTACGGGAGAACTTACAGGAGATTATTGGGATGGAATTGGCGAGTACAACAATCCTGTCCCTACAGGTTGGGGACTTATCTTTGTAGGTACGATAGTATGGTTTATGTGGTATATGTTTATGGGTTACCCTGTGTGGTCTTTTTCCCAATTAGGACAATGGAATGAAGAGCAACAAACTTACAATGCAATGTTTAAAAAGAAATGGGCAAATGCCGATAAAGAGACATTGAAAAATATGGGAGAGGGTGTATTTATCAATAACTGTGCACCTTGTCATGGTGTTTTAGGAAATGGTTCAAACGGCAAAGCTCAAGACTTTAGACATAGATTTGCCGAAAATCAAGTACTTGATATTATCAACAGAGGTTCTGCCGCTCTTGGCGATAAAAAAGTCGGTGACGGTAAAGGGCAGTTGGGATATGCTCTTGGAGAAATGCCTGCAGGTATGGCAAGTGGTGATAGTGCTAAAGCTATTGCTAAATATGTTGCTAATGGATTGCAAGGTAAAGCTCCTGCAGGATTTGCCGCTTGTGCGGGTTGTCATGGAGCTGACGGTAAAGGAAACGGTGGAACTGCACCAAATATTAAAGAGTATGATATGACACTTGTTATGAATGTTTTACATTATGGTAAAAAAGGTGTTATTGGTGCTATGCCATCTTTCAATACAGGAAGATTGTCTGACATTAAGAAAAAAGCTGTTGCAACTTATGTTGACAGTATCGGAAGATAGGGGGAAAGCATGGAAAATAATCCAACAAGAAGATTGTGCTTCAATCTAAATGGTTTAATGGGCGGTTTGATAGCAACTGTTTTGTTATTGTCTATTTTGGTTTTTTTGACTGCTTGGGATATAGGAGTACAAAAAGAAAATGCTCAAAACTATTATAAAATCAAAGATCCTCAAGGATTAAAGTTTAAGAGCGATGATAATGCCAAGCATTATGAATTAGTTAAATAAGGGAGATGAGATGGCAGATAAATTATACTATTTAAGTGCATGGGGATTGGTAGCTACTGCTATTGTATCATTGTGGGCAGCCTTGACTCCTCACCATTTATTTGTAGGTTAAAATTTGAATAAGTATTTTAAATTAGGGTGGCTTGTTGCTACCCTAACAATCTTTTTTGCACTCAATCTTTTTGCAAAGAGTGATTTAATACTTTGCAACGACAATGGTATTGTCAATAGTAGGGCTATAGGAGAGATTGAAAAGATTGGAAATGAACTCAAGAAAAAAACTGGTATAAGTGTATATTTGTGTGTGAAAAAGACGATAAATGGACAAAAGATAAAGGATTTTGAGAAAAATCTAATGGGTAAGATGAGAAAGCCTTTTGTACTATTGTCTATGTCAGTTGATGACCAAAAAGTTGATATGATGACTTCAAAAACAGATAAAAAATTACTTGATGTTGATGCTGTTTTAAGTCCTTTTGGCGGAACGATTATACCTATACTTACTTCAAAAAAGAGTAAAGATAAATATTCGGCAGCTATGCTTAACGGATATGCAGATATTGCTGATAGAGTTGCCAATAATCTTGATGTAAAACTAACATCAAGTGTGGGGAATACTAATAGAATTTTGGTTGATATATTAAGAGTTCTTGTTTACGGTTCTTTTTTATATTTTATTATTATGTATTTTAGAAAAAAGTATTTATCAAAAAAATCCTCATAATTTTTATTAAAATTGTTAACAAGTATGAAAATTATGAGGATTTTTTTTCTTGCCTTTTAGGGCAAAGCTTTAGTGAGAGGAATTTTTGTTGGAAATAAATTCCGACAAAAAGGAGATTTTATATGAATAAAAAGAATAACAATAAAAGTTTTTGGCCTTACGGTATAACACTTGCTATTTTGGCAGTTGTAGTGATGGGAGCCGGTACCATAATGATAGCCTTAAAACATCCTGTTCAAATGGATGAGGCTTATATGAAAAAGTATCAAAAAGTTGACAATCATTATGACGAAATACAAAAATCTCAAGAATTATTTGATAAAAAATATAAAGTAATTATAAAAAATGACAGTTTTAAACTTGGAAGAAATCAACTTCTGATAGATGTTACAAATAGAGAAAATAATTCACAAGTTGCAAATATGGTTCTTAGCATCAAAATAACCAGACCGGACGATGATAGGTTGGATATAAAAATGTCATCAAAAAAAGTTGGAGATGATGGGTATGTTTTTCCGACATTTGAGATAAAAAATAGAGGTAGATGGATAGTTTTACTCAATATTTCCGATGGAAAGGTGGATGGATTTTTCAAAAAAGAGGTTGATGTAAAATAAGATTATGATAAAGAGTTAGCCCAATTCCAAAAAGGAATGATGTCGTATAAAATTCCGTCATCAGTAAAATTTCCTTCATTGCCAAGAGTGATGATCTCTATTTTGTATATTGATAATTTTTTAAAGTATTTTTTTCTTTTTACGATTTTTGTTTTCAATAAATTCGTGGGCAAAAAAGGAATGCAAAATATTCCTTTTTTTTCATTTGGTAAAAATATATCTATTTCATCTGTATAAAATAATTTATAATCTCTTTTATAGAGTTCAAGAAAAACTATATTTTCAAATCTTTTTATAAAATCTTTTTCAAAACTCAAAGCATTTTTTATGGTAAAATCTATAAGATATATTTTTTTTACTGAATTTTTTTTACTGAATTTTTCCACCATTATGATATGTCTGCTGTCTTGAAGTTTTTTTACATAGTGATAAAATATATCTTTCGATATCTTTAGCTCTTCTTTTAATTCTTTAAATAGTTTATAAAGAGAAACTTTGGTGCTTTGATATTTTGATAAAATTTTTAGTATTTTTAACTCTTTTTTATTATCTACGGTTGAAGTGATTATTTGTTGCAATAGTTTAATTCTATTGGGATTTGATGTTGTGTATATTTGAGGATATGTACCGTTGTTTGCAAAGTTATTAAAGGCTTGTTCTATGGCTGTAAATTTTTTTTCAAAAGATAAAAACTCTTCAAAATCCAAGCCGAATAAATCTTTTTTTTTAAAGCCGGTTATATTTTTATCTTCTTGTGTCGTGATAATTATTTCTTCGCAGTTTGGAACTTGATATTTAAAGTCAAAATTTTCCAAAATCAACAAAATAACTCTTTTTTTCTTGATAAATTCATCTATTTGTAGCATTATTTGAGGAGTATCAATCCGGATATCATTGAAATCAATATATAAATATTCATCTTTTTTATAATTTTGCAAATGGTCAAATATAAGAGTGCTAACTCCACTTTGTCTTACATATCTTATGATCAATTTTTTTTCTTCTATTTTAAATTTTCTATCATTAAGAGAAAATTTTTTATAATCCAAACCGTATAAATATTCAAGTTGAGACAATCCCATGATAATCCTTGGTGAAAGTTGTATCAAATTATTTTAATCTTTTCCTTATTAAAAGGAAATAAAATAGATAAAATTTTCTAAAAAAGGGTTAATATATTGACTTATGGAAGTCATTAAAGTATAATCTCACTTTCTAAAATATAGTTGCGATATATCGTAACGAGTTCTTTAAATAAGGTTAGCCAATATGGAAAAGATACGACTTAAGCTAAAAGCTTATGATCACAGGGTGTTAGACAGATCAGTTGCAGCAATAGTAGAGGCTGTTAAGCGAACAGGGGCTGAGATAATAGGTCCTATGCCAATGCCTACAAAGATCAAGAGATATACAGTTCTTAGATCACCGCATGTAAATAAAGACTCAAGAGAACAATTCGAGATGAGAATTCATTCAAGACTTATTGATATAGTTTCAGCAACTCCTGATACTATAGACTCCTTGATGAAGCTTGATTTGGCTCCTGAAGTGAATGTAGAAGTTAGAGCAATGGGTGCAAAGGGGTAAATAATGGAATATATTGTACAAAAGATAGGAATGAGCAGAACTATAGGCGTTCCAAGTGTTCCGGTAACTCTATGCAAGGTATTGGAAGCAAAAGTTTGCGAAATTAATGAAGATAAAAAAGCGATAGTTGCATATAGTGATGGCAAGAAGACAAACAAAGCGATAGCCGGTCAGCAAAAAAAGTATAATTTATCAAAAGAGTTCAATAGATTTGTTACATTGAAAGTTTCAAATGAAGAAGTCGGAGATATAGATGTTGAGGCATTGAAAAATGCTAAAAAAGTAAAATCTACTTTTACAACAAAAGGTAGAGGTTTTACCGGTGTTATGAAAAGATGGAATTTTGCCGGAGGTCCTGGCGGACACGGTTCTAGATTTCATAGAGCCGGTGGTTCTATAGGTAATTGTGAGTGGCCTGGTCGTGTTCAAAAAGGTAGAAAGATGCCGGGACAATATGGAAATACTCAAGTTACGGTTAAAAACGATGTAGTCTCTTTTGATGAAGAGAATGGCATCTTGGTACTTAAGGGTGCTATTTCCGGAGCAAACGGGAAAGTTGGGAAGATAAGGATAATTAAATGAGTAAAGCCATTGTATTAAATGAAAAATTAGAAAAAACAAGTGAAATAGAGCTTCCGTCTAAATTTAAGGAAGCACACTCTTCAAACTTGTATCTTTATGTAAAATCGTATCTTGCATCGCTTAGAGCAAATACGGCTGTTACTAAAGGTAAAGGCGAAGTTAGAGGCGGAGGTAAAAAACCTTGGAGCCAAAAAGGAAAAGGTGGAGCAAGAGCTGGATCAAACAGAAGTCCTATTTGGGTAGGCGGTGGTGTTGCTCACGGTCCAAAAAACAATAGAAACTATTATCAAAAAGTTAATAAAAAGCAGAAAAAATTGGCTTTAGAATATGCATTAAGCGAAAAAGCTGAAAATGGTACTTTGTTTGTTGTTGATTCTATAAATATAGAGTCCGGAAAAACAAAAGATGCTGCAAAAATTTTAAAAACTTTAAATGTCAGAGATGCTCTTGTTGTAAAAGAGTTGATAGATGAGAAAAGTTTTTATAGTTTTAGAAATTTAAACAATGCTTATTTGATTGAGCCAAATGAGATGAATGCTTATCTTGTTACTGCTTATGAAGCAGTGATTGTAGAAAAAGCTGTTTTAGAAAATATAGTAAAAGAGGGCTAAAAATGGCAGATATAACTGATATAAAAGCAATACTTTATACCGAAAAGAGCTTAGGCCTTCAAGAGGATGGAGTTGTTGTTATTCAAACAAGTCCAAAGATGACTAAAAATGGGCTAAAAGAGGTTTTAAAAAACTATTTTGGTTTCATTCCTTTGAAAGTCAATTCTCTAAGAGTTAACGGAAAAGTAAAAAGATTTAGAGGCAAAGAAGGAAAAAGAGCTGATTATAAAAAATTCTATGTTAAGTTACCTGAAGGTGCTGCCATAGAGAGTATGGAGGTATAAGATGGCGATTAAAACATATAAACCATACACTCCGAGTCGAAGATATATGACCGGACTTGATAGTAGCGACATAACTGCAAAACCAACTGTCGGAAAGCTGCTTAAGAAGTTAAAATCAAATGCCGGTAGAAATAATAACGGAAGAATAACTTCAAGACATAAAGAAGCGGGTGTTAAGAAAAAGTATAGAGTAATTGATTTTAAAAGAAGAAAGTTTGGAGTTCCCGGAACAGTAGCTTCTATCGAGTACGATCCATATAGAAACTGTAGAATCGCTCTTATAAATTATCTTGACGGAGATAAAAGATATATACTTCAACCTTCAGGCTTAAAAGTCGGAGATAAAGTTGAAGCAGCTGAAAGCGGTCTTGACATAAAACCTGGTAATGCTATGAAACTTAAAAATATTCCTGTCGGTACAATCATTCACAATATAGAGATGAAGATAGGAAAAGGTGGTCAGATAGCAAGAAGTGCCGGTGGATATGCTCAGCTTATGGGTAAAGAGGAAAAATATGTTGTTCTTAGACTACCGAGCGGAGAGATGAGACAAGTATTGTCCGAATGTATGGCTACTGTCGGAGTTGTCGGCAATGAAGATTGGGCAAATGTCGTGATTGGAAAAGCCGGAAGAAATAGACATAGAGGTATCAGACCTCAAACAAGAGGTAGTGCCATGAACCCTGTAGATCACCCACATGGTGGTGGTGAAGGTAAAACTAACTCTGGAAGACATCCTGTTACTCCTTGGGGTAAACCGACTAAAGGTTACAAAACAAGGGGCAAAAAAGCAAGCGATAAGCTTATTATCTCAAGAAGAAAAGGAAAATAGATGGCAAGAAGTCTAAAGAAAGGTCCTTTTATCGATGATCATTTGATGAAAAAAGTTATAAAATCAAAAGAAACAAAAGATAACAAACCTATAAAAACTTGGTCAAGAAGAAGCACTATAACTCCTGATATGTTGGGATTTACTTTTAATGTGCATAATGGAAGAAACTTTGTGCCTGTTTATATTACCGAAAATCATATCGGATATAAACTCGGCGAATTTGCTCCAACAAGAACTTTTAAGGGTCATAAAGGCTCAGTTCAAAAAAAGATCGGTAAGTAAGGTGTAAAAATGGGAAAATCAACATTAAAATTTATAAGATTGTCACCTACAAAAGCTAGATTGATAGCAAGAGAAGTTCAAGGTATGAATGCGGAGCTTGCACTTGCAAGCTTGGAGTTTATGCCAAATAAAGCGGCAAGAGTAATATCAAAAGTTATTGCAAGTGCGGTAGCAAATGGTGATTATGAGCCTGAAGAGGTTATTGTGAGCTCATGCAGAGTAGATCGCGGACCGGTTCTTAAGAGATTTAGACCAAGAGCGAGAGGTAGAGCAACTCCTATAAGAAAACCGACTTCTCATATATTTGTAGAAGTATCAAAAGAACAAGATAAGGATAAGTAGTATGGGACAAAAAGTAAATCCTATCGGACTAAGATTGGGAATAAATAAAAATTGGGATTCAAGATGGTTTCCGGGAAGCAATCTATCTGAAAATATCGGTGAAGATTATAAGATAAGAAAATTTCTTAAAAAAGAGTTGTATTATGCAGGAATTTCACAGATAATCATAGAGAGGACTGCTAAAAAGTTAAGAGTTACTGTTGTAGCTGCAAGACCCGGTATCATTATCGGTAAAAAAGGTGCTGATATAGAGAAGTTGAAAAATAAATTGACAAATCTTATCGGTAAAGATATAAATGTAAATATACAAGAAGTTAGAAGAAGTGCTATTGATGCCCAACTTGCCGCAGAAAATGTAGCAATGCAACTTGAAAGAAGGATAGCATTTAGAAGAGCTATGAAAAAAGTTATTCAAAATGCATTAAAATCCGGTGCAAAAGGTATCAAAGTCTCAGTTGCAGGAAGACTTGGTGGAGCTGAAATGGCAAGAACCGAGTGGTATCTTGAGGGAAGAGTTCCTTTGCATACTCTAAGAGCTAAGATAGACTACGGTTTTGCTGAAGCTCAGACTGCATATGGAATAATCGGTATTAAAGTTTGGATATTTAAAGGCGAAGTTTTGACTAAGGGTATAGCTCAAGATGCACCGTCTGAAAGAAAACCAAGAAGAGATAGCAGAAGAAACAAGAGAGGTAAATAGCCATGTTGATGCCAAAAAGAACTAAGTATAGAAAGCAACAAAAAGGAAGAAACAGAGGCAAGTCTTATAGAGGAAGTTCTATTGCATTCGGCGAGATTGCTCTTAAAGCAGTTGAGGCTGGCAGAATAAACTCTCGTCAAATAGAGGCTGCAAGAATTGCCATGACAAGAAAAGTTAACAGAATGGCTAAAAGTTGGATAAGAGTATTTCCGGATAAGCCTATCACATCAAAGCCACTTGAAGTAAGAATGGGTAAAGGTAAGGGTGCAGTTGATCAATGGGTTATGAACATTAAGCCCGGCAGAATTATATTTGAAATGGCTGGTGTTAATGAAGATTTGGCAAGAGCTGCTCTTACTTTGGCTATGCATAAGCTTCCATTCAAGACAAAAATAGTTACAAGGGACGGCGAGAATGAAGTATATTGATTTGAAAGATAAGAGTTTAAAAGAACTTAATGAAATGTTGAAAGAGAAAAAGGTGCTGATTTTTAAGCTTAGAGCAAAGCTTAAAACTATGCAGTTAACAAATCCAAATGAGATAAAAGAAGCAAGAAGAGATGTTGCAAAGATTAAAACTGCCATCTCCGCTCTTCAAAATAAATAATTAGTAAGGTTTAGATAATGGCTTCTTTAAAAAGAGTAATTCACGGTGTAGTTGTAAGTAAGGCTGGCAATAAAACAGCAACTGTTGTGGTTGAAAGAAGAGTTATGCACCCAAGATATAGAAAATTTGTAAAAAGATTTAAAAAGTATCTTGTGCATGATGAAAACAATCAAGCAAATGTCGGTGATATTGTAAGTGCTATTGAATGCAGACCGATTAGTAAAAATAAAGCATTTAGATTAAAGGGTGTCGAAGGTGTCGATATCAATGTTAGAAAAGTTGATGCAGTAGAAAGCATCGAAGGAGATGAAGCATGATACAGAGCTTTACAAGATTGAAAATCGCTGATAACAGCGGTGCTAAAGAGATTATGTGTATTAAAGTTCTTGGCGGAAGCAAAAGAAGATATGCTACTCTCGGCGATGTTATAGTGGCATCAGTTAAAAAAGCTATTCCGAACGGAAAAGTAAAAAAAGGTCAAGTTGTTAAAGCGGTAATCGTTAGAACAAAAAAAGAGGTTCAAAGAGAAAATGGATCTTTGATAAGATTTGACGAAAATGCTGCGGTTATACTTGATGCCAAAAAAGAGCCTATTGGAACAAGAATTTTTGGTCCGGTCGGTAGAGAGATAAGATATGCCAATTTTATGAAAATAGTTTCACTTGCACCGGAGGTACTATAATGGCTGTTAAATTTAAGATAAAAAAGGGCGATAAAGTAAAAGTTATCGCAGGTGATGATAAAGGAAAGGTTGCTGAAGTTTTGCAAGTTCTTCCTAAAACTTCACAAGTTGTTGTAGCGGGTTGTAAAATCGTTAAAAAAGCGGTTAAGCCAAATGATAAAAATCCAAAAGGTGGCTTCGCAAGTATTGAGAAACCTATACACATTTCAAATGTTCAAAAAGTTGAGGAATAGTAGATGGAGAGATTAAAACAAAGATATGCCAAAGAGATAAGACCTGCTCTTCAAAAAGAGTTGGATATAAAAAATCCTATGCTAATACCTGAAGTTGAAAAAGTTATCATTAGTGTCGGTACCGGTGAATTTTCAAAAGATGCAAAAATTATGCAAAACATTCAAGATACAATCTCTTTGATAGCTGGCCAGCATGCGGTAGTAACAACTGCTAAAAAGTCTGTAGCTGGTTTTAAAGTAAGAGAGGGATATCCTGCAGGTGTTAAAGTAGTGCTTAGAAAAGATAGAATGTACACATTCTTGGATAAATTAATTTCCATTGCTCTACCAAGAGTTAAAGACTTTAGAGGTTTGCCAAAAAATGGATTTGACGGTAGAGGAAACTACAATTTTGGTCTTGATGAACAGTTAATTTTCCCTGAGATTGAGTATGATTTTATCTTAAGAACTCACGGTATGAATATAACGATTGTGACAACGGCAAATGACGATAAAAGTGCATTTAAACTATTGGAATTAATAGGAATTCCGTTTGCAAAAGGAAGAAAATAATGGCTAAGAAATCTATGATTGCAAAGGCAAATAGAAAACCGAAATTTGGTGTTAGGGCTTATACAAGATGTCAAATCTGCGGAAGACCTCATTCAGTATATAAAGATTTTGGTATATGTAGAGTTTGTCTTAGAAAAATGGCTAATGAAGGGTTGATTCCCGGACTTAAAAAAGCTAGTTGGTAAGGAATACAGATGATAAATGATATTGTATCGGATGCATTGACAAGGATTAGAAATGCTTCTACAAGAGGCTTGGAGACTACAACTCTTCTTCATTCAAAATTGGTTGAAGGAGTTCTTAAAATCTTTCAAGAGAAAGGTTATATTGAGAATTATACCGTAAAAGAAGAGGGTGTTAAAAAGTTTATAAAAGTAACACTTAAGTATGATGAAAATGGTAAAAGCATTATAACCGAAGTTAAAAAGATTTCTAAACCGGGTAGAAGAGTTTACAAAGGTGCTAATGAAATCAAAAAATTTAAAAATGGATATGGAACTTATGTTGTAAGCACATCAAAAGGTGTTTTAAGCAATGATGAGGCTTATAAAAACGGAGTTGGTGGCGAATTGCTTTGTAGCATTTGGTAGCCCGTTTTTTATGGCATTCAAGTAGAATTCTACTTGTAGACAAATAAAAAGGAATAATATGTCAAGGATAGGTAAATTACCTGTAGATATACCCTCAGATATAGAGGTTAATGTCGAGGGAAGTAAGATAGTTTTCAAAAAAGGTAAAGCTCAAAAAGAGTTGGATTTTAAAAATAATGTTATAGTAAAAGTTGAAAATAACCAAATTGTATTCGCTCCAAAGGGAGACGATAGACAAAGTAAAGCATTTTGGGGAACATATAGATCGATTTCACACAATATTATTATTGGATTGACACAAGGTTTTGAAAAAAAACTTGAGATAAACGGAGTTGGATATAGAGCTAATGTTAAAGGTAGCATATTGGAGTTAAGCCTCGGTTTTTCACATCCGGTAAATTATGATATACCCAAAGATATTGCTATAACAGTTGAAAAAAATATCATTACTATTAAAGGTGATGATAAACAAGTAGTTGGACAAGTAGCAGCTGATATAAGAAGTTTCAGACCGCCTGAGCCATACAAAGGAAAAGGTGTCAAGTATGTTGATGAAACTATTATTAGAAAAGCCGGAAAAACCGGTAAATAATAAAAGGTTATAAAATGAGAGATAAATTATTAAAACAGAAAAATGCCTTAAGAATTAAGAGAAAAAGAAGAATAAGAGGTAAAATCAGCGGTACGGCTTCAAAGCCAAGAGTTACTATCTTTAAATCAAATAGATATTTGTATGCACAGGCTATTGATGATGTTAATGGAGTCACATTATGTGCTGTTGATGGTAAAAAACTTAACCAAAAAGCCAATATCGAAAGTGCTAAAGAGGTTGCTAAAGTATTTGCCGAAAGCCTTAAGAAAAGTGGTTTACAAGAGGTTGTTTTTGATAGAAACGGATATCAGTATAATGGTGTAGTTGTTTCATTTGCAGATGCTTTGCGAGAGCATGGCATTAAGTTGTAATAAAGAGGAACTGATGGAAAAGTATAATAGAGAAGATTTTGAAGAAGTAATTGTTAATATTGGTAGAGTTGCTAAAGTTGTTAAGGGTGGTAGAAGATTTAGGTTTACCGCTTTGGTAGTAATAGGCGACAAAAAAGGTAATGTCGGATACGGCTTTGGTAAAGCAAAAGAAGTTCCTGATGCTATTAAAAAAGCTGTTGATGATGCTTTTAAAAATATCATTCATATCAACATTAAAGGTTCTACAATTTCTCATGATATAGAAGTTAAGTTTAATGCAAGCAGAATCCTTTTGAAACCAGCAAGTGAAGGTACTGGTATCATCGCCGGTGGTGCAACAAGACCTGTTGTTGAGTTGGCTGGTATAAAAGATATTTTGACTAAGTCGCTTGGTTCAAATAATGCTGCAAATGTTGTAAGAGCTACTATAAAAGCTCTTAGTATGTTAAAGTAACAAAAGGAAGATATAATGGCATTACATAATTTGGAAAAACCCAATAATTCAACTTTTAAGAAAAAAAGAGTGGGAAGAGGGCAAGGAAGTGGCATGGGTAAGACTGCTTCAAGAGGAGCTAACGGTCAAAAAAGTAGAACCGGATATAGCAAAAAAAGAGGGTTTGAGGGTGGTCAGCAACCTCTTCAAAGAAGACTTCCTAAGGTAGGTTTTACTACAAAAATAGTTAAGCCTTATGCTATAAATATTAATAAAATCAAAGAAATAGTCGAACTTGATGAGATAACTCTTGATGCCATCAAAAAGATTCATAAGATACAAAATAGTGTTACCAAGGTTAAATTGATCGGCACAGGAGCAAGCGAGTTGGCTTCAAAGATAAAAGATGAGAGAGTCATAACAAGCGGACGAAAATAGGGATATAAATAGGAGTTATCCTCCTATTTATCCTTTAAAATAGAGGAGAATTTAATGAGTAAAGAGTTGACAAATAAAATCTTAATAACTTTGGGATTTTTATTTGCATATAGAATTTTAGCTTATGTCCCAGTTCCCGGAGTAAATATAGATATAGTCAAAGAATTCTTCAATACCAATAGTAATAATGCTCTTGGAATGTTTAATATGTTTAGTGGAAAAGCTGCACAAAGACTTAGTATTATTTCTCTTGGAATTATGCCTTATATTACCGCATCGATTATTTTTGAATTACTTGCGGCTACTTTTCCTTCTATCGGCAGAATGAAGAAAGAGAGAGATGGTATGGAAAAATATATGCAAATCATTAGATATGCTACCGTTGTTATAACTCTTATACAAGCTGTCGGAGTATCTATAGGTCTTCATAGTTTGACCGGAAGAGGCGGAGAGAGTGCAATCATGATTGATATGAATGTATTTATTCCCGTTGCCGCTATCTCAATGCTAACCGGTACTATGCTTTTGATGTGGATAGGTGAGCAAATAACTCAAAGAGGGGTAGGTAACGGTATAAGTTTGATAATCTTTGCAGGTATTGTTTCAGGTATTCCAACTGCTATAGGCGGAACTATAAACTTGGTAAATACCGGTGAACTTAACTTTTTGGTTGTGATAGCTATCTTGGCGATTATTATCGTAACGGTTGGGTTTATTATTTATGTTGAGTTAGGGGAAAGAAGAGTTCCCGTATCGTACTCCAGAAAGATTATGATGGAAAATCAAAATAAAAGAGTTATGAATTATATACCGATTAAGTTAAATCTTAGCGGTGTTATTCCTCCAATATTTGCATCAGCCATATTGATGTTTCCATCAACTTTGCTTCAAGCAAGTACAAATAAATATATCATAGCTGTAAAGGATTTTTTAAGTCCAAATAGCTTCTTTTTTAATGGTTTAATGTTTCTATTTGTTATATTCTTTGCTTATTTTTATGCTTCTATAGCATTTAATGCAAAAGATATATCTGAAAATTTAAAAAAGCAGGGTGGTTTCATACCCGGAGTTAGACCGGGCAAATCAACTGCTCTATTTTTAAATGAAGTTGCAAGTAGATTAACATTTTGGGGAGCAATATATCTTGCATTGATTTCGACACTACCTTGGATGCTTGTAAAATTTATGGGAGTTCCTTTTTACTTTGGAGGAACTGCTGTATTGATCGTTGTTCAAGTTGCACTTGATACGATGAGAAAAATAGAGGCTCAAATATATATGAGCAAATATGAAACACTTAGTGCAGTTGGACTCTAATGGCAATTCCTCTTAAAAATAGTACACAAATCGAAAAAATGAGGGCGGCGAATAAAATCGTCGCCGAAACTTTGGAGTATCTTAGGTCTATTGTAAAAGATGGTATGAGCCTAAAACAGATAAATGATCTTGGAGAAGAGTATATAAGTAAATTTGATGGAGCAAGACCTGCTTTTAAAGGCTTATATGGTTTTCCTGCAGGAGTTTGTACTTCTTTAAACGAAGTTATTATACACGGTATTCCGGATGATACTATAGTGAAAAATGGAGATATTCTCGGACTTGATATAGGTGTTGAATTGGATGGATATTTTGGAGATGCTGCTATCACAATGGGTGTCGGTGAAATATCTGAAGATGATCAAAGATTGATTGATTGCTCCTATGATACACTTATGTATGCTGTAAGTATCATTAAAACCGGTATGAGATTTAAAGAGTTAAGCGGTAAAATTGAGAGTTATATATTGGAAAAAGATTTTGTTCCTTTGAAGAGTTTTTGTGGTCATGGTATAGGAAGAAAGCCTCATGAAGAGCCAGAAATCCCGAACTATCTTGAAGGTAAAAATCCAAAAGCAGGACCTAAAATAAAAAACGGCATGGTATTTTGTATTGAGCCTATGATTTGTCAAAAAGAAGGCGATGCAAAGATATTGGATGATAAGTGGTCGGTTGTTAGCACTGATGGATTGAGAGGTTCTCACTATGAGCATTGTGTTGCAATCGTTAATAACAAAGCTGAAATACTAAGTAAGTATTAAATTTTAAGGAGGTTAAATGGCTAAAGATGATGTTATAGAGATAAATGGTAAAGTTGTTGAAGCATTGCCTAATGCCACTTTTCAAGTAGAGTTGGAAAATGGTCATCAAGTGTTATGTCATATTGCCGGAAAAATGAGAATGCATTATATAAAAATAATGCCCGGTGATACCGTAAAGGTTGAGTTGACACCTTATAGTCTTGATAAAGGTAGAATTACTTATAGATATAAGTAGTTTTTTATCAAAATTAAGGTATAATACTTTCCTTTTTGAAAACTGTGTGAAGAATAATTGAAAAAGTACCACTGTTTTTTCAATTATTGGTATAGATTTACTCTTTATACCTACTGACAGTTTGTTATAAGTGGAATTAAAACAAGGAGTTAGTTGTGAAAGTTAGACCAAGTGTCAAAAAAATGTGTGCAAAATGCAAGATTATTAAAAGAAGAGGGGCTGTTAGAGTGATCTGTACAAACCCTAAACATAAACAGAGACAAGGATAATTTAATGGCAAGAATTGCAGGTGTAGATTTACCAATGAGAAAAAGAGTAGAGTATGCACTAACTTATATCTATGGAATAGGGCTTAAAACTTCAAGAGATATTCTTGATGCAACAGGTATTTCATACGATAAGAGAGTTAATGAGCTAAATGAAGATGAAGCTGCTGCCATCAGACAAGAGATTCAAAAATCATATACGGTTGAGGGTGATCTTAGAAAGCAAGTAGCTATGGATATAAAAGCTTTGATGGATCTCGGTAACTATAGAGGATTGAGACACAGAAGAGGATTGCCGGTAAGAGGTCAAAAGACAAAAACCAATGCAAGAACCAGAAAAGGCAGAAAAAAAACTGTCGGTTCAGCTGCTAAATAGATAGAAGGTGCAAAATGGCAAAAAGAAAAGCAACTAGAAAAAAAGTCGTTAAGAAAAATATTGCAAGAGGAGTTGTATATATCTCTGCAACATTTAATAATACAGTTATCACTGTAACAGACGAGATGGGAAATGTTATAGCTTGGAGTAGTGCCGGAAGTCTTGGTTTTAAAGGTAGTAAAAAATCAACTCCGTATGCTGCACAACAAGCAGTTGAAGATGCTCTTACAAAAGCAACTGAGCATGGCATCAAAGAGCTTGGCATAAAAGTTCAAGGACCTGGATCAGGCAGAGAAACTGCAGTAAAAAGTGTAGGCTCTTTCGAGGGTATTAAAGTACTATTTTTTAAAGATATTACCCCATTACCTCATAATGGATGCAGACCACCGAAAAGAAGAAGAGTTTAAAACCATATATTTATTTAATAGGCTATCGATAGGAGAATTAAAATATGTCAAGATATAGAGGACCAGTTGAAAAATTAGAAAGAAGATTGGGAGCAAGTCTTGCACTAAAAGGTGAGAGAAGACTTGCCGGTAAAAGTGCAATTGATAAAAGACCATATGCACCCGGTCAACATGGACAAAGAAGATCAAAGGTTAGTGAGTACGGCTTACAATTGAGAGAAAAGCAGAAAGCTAAATTTATGTACGGTGTTAATGAAAAACAGTTTAGAAAACTATTTTTTGATGCAAATAGAGCTCAAGGGAATACTGGAGAAAATCTAATACAACTTCTTGAGAGAAGACTTGATAATGCAGTTTATAGAATGGGTTTTGCAACTACTAGAAGATTTGCAAGACAACTTGTAACTCATGGACATATACTTGTTGATGGAAAAAAAGTTGATATTCCTTCATATAGAGTTAAACCGGGACAAAAGATAGAGATACGAGAAAAATCAAGAAATAATCCCCAAATCGTTAGAGCGATAGAGTTGACTGCTCAGACCGGTATTGTTCCTTGGGTTGATGTAGATAAAGATAAAATGTTCGGAATTTTTACAAGAATTCCAGAGAGAGAAGAGGTTGTTATCCCTGTTGAAGAGAGATATATAGTCGAATTGTACTCTAAATAATAAAGAGGACTCAACATGAATAAAATAAAAGTAACACCATATATGCCGACTGAGTTAGAAGTTAAAAAGATAGATGAAAATAGTGCTCAAGTTATTGCATATCCGTTTGAGTATGGATTTGCAATAACATTGGCACATCCATTAAGAAGACTTCTATTCTCAAGTTCAGTAGGATATGCTCCGATTGGTCTAAGAATCGAAGGTGTATCTCATGAATTTGATAGCATTAGGGGAATGCTTGAAGATGTTGCATTTTTTATTATGAATTTAAAAAATATTAGATTTAAAATAAATGATGAAAATAGCAATAGAGTTGTAGTAGATTATACTTTTAATGGACCAAAAGAGTTAAAAGGCGAAGATTTGCAAAATGCTGATATCAGTGTTGTTAATCCTGATACTTATCTTGCTACTTTAAATGAAGATGCAGAACTTAATTTTTCTATAATTATAGAAAAAGGTATTGGATATGTTGCAAGTGAAGATATAAGAGATACTCTTGAAGAAGGATATATCGCTCTTGATGCTTTCTTTACTCCGGTAAGAAAAGCGGTTTATGAGATTGAAAAAGTTTTAGTGGAAGACAATCCTAACTATGAAAAGATTGTTTTTACTATTGAGACTGATGGTCAAATTGATCCGATAGAGGCATTTAAAAACTCTATAATTGCTATGAATAGTCAATTATCCGTATTTAATAAAATAATGGATACAGATTTTATAGCAAATAAAGAAGCAAAAGATAACACATCGGTGATATCAAAACTTTTAGATAGTATCGAAACATTAAAATTGAGTGTTAGAAGTTCAAATTGTCTTGAAAGAGCAGGATTGAAATATATCGGAGAATTAGCAATAATGAGCGAGAGTGAATTGAAAGCTATAAAGAATCTTGGCAAAAAATCGCTTGACGAGATTGTTGAAAAGATGAAAGAGATAGAATTTCCTGTTGGAATGGAGTTTGACGAAGATACTCTAAAAGTTTTAAGTAAAAAAATTGAAGAGTTAAAATCAAAAGAGGAAGAGGAATAAAAAATGAGGCATAGACACGGATATAGAAAATTAGGCAGAACAAGTACACATAGAGCCGCACTTCTTAAAAATCTTAGTATTGCATTGATAAAAAGTGAAAAGATAGAAACTACAATTGAAAAAGCAAAAGAGCTTAGAAGGTATTTTGAAAAGCTATTAACTGCTGCAAAAAAAGGCGATTCTAATGCCCATAGAGTAGTTTTTGCATCTTTGCAAGATAAAGAGAGTACTAAAAAATTGGTAGAAGAGATAGCTCCAAGATATAGTGAAAGAAATGGCGGATATACTAGAATAATAAAAACAAGAATTAGAAGAGGTGATGCCGCTTCTATGGCATTTATAGAATTGGTATAAAACCAAATAATAGCTTTTGAGGCAATATTTGCCTCAAAAGTATTTTTACTTTCAAAATTACTCAATAACGAGACCCACTGCACGGTAAAAGTCCTCATAATATATTACATAATTTTTAATATAGCCTATTTTTTAATATGGTTTTAAACGAATATATTGTTAAATTATATAATAATTATATAAATAAGGATTGTAACTATGTTACCTTTTAGTGATGAAGAATTGAAACCCGCTGTTGAAAAATCTCTTGAAAAAGTTGCTCCCATGTTAGCATTAGATGGTGGAGGTATGAAATTGCTTGATGTCAAAAACGGAAAAGTATTTATACAGTTACAAGGTGCTTGTGTAGGGTGCAGTGCCAGCAATCAAACCGTAAAATATGGTATCGAGAGACAACTTAGAATGGATATACACCCTAATATTGAAGTTATAAATATAGCTCCTGGTATGGAAGATATGATAAATGATATAGCGAAAGGATGATGCTAAGTGAGTGAAATTTCTTTAAAAAAGATTAAGAAAAAAGCTGAAAGTTATTTTTATAGAGGTGAATATGATAAAGCTATGCAAAATTTTTCTCTTGTACTGATGAAATCTCCAAAAGATAAAGAGGCCCGTATTGGGGCTATTTTAACCGATATGGCAAATGAAAATGAAGAGAAGGCACAATCTATATATGAGTATTATCAAATTGCTAAAGAGATGGAGCAGGAAGATGCTGACGAAATAATTGAGAATTTGATAAATTCATCAGATATGAGTTTAGATTTACTAAACCAAATGATTGATATTGATGAAGAAGTTTTAAATGGTTATGAAGATGACAATAGTATCAATTATAGCGATTTTATGAAACATATAGACAAAAGAGGTAATTTTAAAATAGCCTATGAGGATATAATGTTTAGCACGAAAGTGCTTATTAATAAAAAAGAGGATTTTTTGGACTTTCTTGAAAAACTAATAGACAATGGTTATAAAGATGAAGCATTGAATTATGCAGAAGTTGCTACGAGTATATTTCCAAAAGATTTAAAATTGCAAAAATTATTTGAGAAAGCAAAAGATAGTGACAATAAATTATAACAATATACAAATTACCGATAATTCTATGGAGTGTGATGGCAAAAAACTTTTTCTTCTTACAAAGCAAAATGAAAATTATATTAAAGATGCTGAAAATAGAGGATGTAAAGAGTTTGTAGATAGCAAAAAATTACAAAAAATTTTACAAATAGAAGATGTTAAAATCATAGGGATAACCGGTACAAACGGTAAAACAACAACTGCTGCCGCGATATACTCAATTTTACTTGATCTCGGG
>JAMOOV010000203.1 GCA_027065125.1 Campylobacterales bacterium
GGACCTTTTACTCAAAATGTTGAGGATAGTGCTATACTGTATGACATCATCAGCGGTCATGATAAAAGAGACTCTACAAGTGCAAATGTGGAGTATAAAAAAGTCTCTACAAATTTGGATCCAAATAGAAAATTTACGATAGCGGTTTTGGAAAATTATCTCAATGATGCGAGTGAGCCTGTTAGAGAAAGAATGAATGAAGCTATAAGAGAGCTTGAAAAAGCGGGGCATAAAATAGTCTATAAAAATAGGCTAAATACAAAATATGATGTAGCTACATACTATATCATAGCAACTGCCGAAGCAAGTGCAAATCTTAGCAGATACGATGGAGTTAGATACGGCAATAGAGCCGAAAGCCAAAACTTAAAAGAGATGTATAGAAAAACAAGAGGAAAAGGTTTTGGCGACGAGGTAAAAAGAAGGATACTTCTTGGCACTTTTGTTTTAAGTAGCGGGTATTATGATGCTTACTATATCAAAGCTCAAAAAGCAAGACACCTTATAAAAGAGCAGTTTGAGGAGATATTTAGTGAGGCGGATTTGATATTTGCTCCCGTTACTCCATCAACCGCTTTTGAATTTGGTAGCATAAAAGATCCTCTTGAAATGTATCTTGAAGATATATATACCATAGCAGTCAATCTTGCAGGACTTCCCGCCATCTCTTTACCAATAGGGTTTGATAAAAAAGGGTTGCCGATAGGTGCTCAATTCATAGGTAAAGCTTTTGATGAACAGAGTATTTTTGACGGTGCTTTAAGCTTGGAAAGATTATTAAAATAATATAGGAGAAATGATGAATATTAGACAAAAGGCTCTTACATTTGAAGATATTTTGCTTGTGCCAAAGTATTCCGAAATTTTACCTAAAGAGGTAGATACAAAAACTAAATTAACAAGAAATATTACTTTAAATATTCCCTTGGTTTCAGCTGCTATGGATACTGTTACGGAGCATAGAGCGGCTATAGCTATGGCGAGACTTGGCGGTATAGGAATAATACATAAAAATATGGATATTGATTCACAAGTTCATGAAGTAAAAAGAGTCAAGAAAAATGAGAGTGGTGTTATATTTGATCCTATCAGGATAGGACCTAATGCTAAGATAAGTGAAGCTTTGGATATCATGAGTGAGTATAGGATATCGGGAGTTCCCGTAGTGGATGAGGATAATAAACTCATAGGAATACTCACAAATAGAGATTTGAGATTTGAGAAAAACTTTGATAAAAAAGTCAAAGAGGATATGACAAAAGCTCCATTGGTTACTGCAAAAAAGGGAACTACTATAGATGAGGCAGAAGAGTTGTTTCATAAGCATAAGATAGAGAAAATTCCTCTTGTAGATGAAAATGGCAGACTTGCAGGACTTATAACTATCAAAGATATTAAAAAAAGAAAAGAGTATCCAAATGCCAAAAAAGATGAAAATGGCAGACTTGTAGTGGGTGCGGCTATCGGAGTGGGGCAGTTGGAAAGAGCGAAAGCTTTGGTAGAAGCCGGAGTTGATGTACTTGTTCTTGACTCCGCTCATGGTCATTCAAAAGGTATCATAGATACTGTAAGATTGATAAAAAAAGAGTTAAATGTTGATATCATAGCAGGAAATGTAGCGACCGCTGAAGCTGTTAAGGCTTTGGTAGAAGCCGGAGCCGATGCCGTAAAGGTAGGTATAGGACCGGGTAGTATCTGTACGACAAGGATCGTAGCCGGAGTGGGAGTACCCCAAATAACAGCTATCGATAATTGTGCAAAAGCCGGAAGAGAGCTTGGAGTGCCGATCATTGCCGATGGTGGTATAAGATATAGCGGAGATATTTCAAAAGCTTTAGCCGTAGGTGCAAGTTCTATCATGATAGGAAGTTTGCTTGCGGGAACGGATGAGAGTCCGGGTGAGCTTATCATGTATCAAGGAAGACAGTATAAAAATTATAGAGGTATGGGAAGTATCGGAGCTATGCAAAAAGGTAGTAGCGATAGATATTTTCAAGAGGGAACAGCTCAAGAAAAACTTGTACCCGAAGGAATAGAGGGAAGAGTGCCTTATAGGGGAAAAATTGGTGATGTAATTCATCAATTAATCGGAGGATTAAGATCATCTATGGGATATGTCGGAGCAAAAGATATAGTTGATTATCAAGCAAAAGCAGAGTTTGTCGAGATAACAACCGCAGGGCTTAAAGAGAGTCATGTGCATGATGTTATGGTAACAAGAGAAGCACCAAACTATCATATAAACTGATGAAGATAACTACCGCTACCAAGCATTTTAGAAATCCTCTATATCTTGAAAGCGGTAGGATTTTAGAGCCATACGATATATCGTATGAAACATACGGAGAATTAAACGAAGCGAAAGATAATGTTATAGTAGTTTGCCATGCTTTGACAGGTAGCCATCATGCTGCAGGATTCTATGAGGGAGATGCAAAGCCCGGTTGGTGGGACGGAATGATAGGGGATAATAAATGTATAGATACTACCAAATACTTTGTGATATGTGCCAATGTTATAGGTAGTTGCTTTGGTTCTACGGGACCTATGTCACCAAGATATCCGCTTGAAGAGTCTTATAGGCTTAGATTTCCGGTTATCACTATAAGTGATATGGTAAAGGCTCAAATAAGTCTTTTAAACTCTCTTGGCATATATGAAGTTCAAGCGATAATAGGCGGTTCTATGGGAGGTATGCAAGCTCTTTGTTATGCCATAGAGTATCCCCATTTTGCTAAAAAGCATATCATTATCGCCTCCACTTATGCTACTCAGCCGTGGGCGATAGCTTTCAATAAGGTAGCAAGAGAAGCCATCATAAAAGATCCGAGATTTAACGGCGGTATGTATGATGCGGAGGATATCAAAAAAAATGGACTTGACGGACTTGCCATAGGTAGAATGAGCGGACACATAAGCTATCTAAGCGAAAACTCTATGCAAAAAAAGTTTGGTAGAAATTATGTAGAAAATGAGGGATTATATGAACTTTTTGGTAGATTTCAAGTGGAGAGATATCTTGACTACAACGGTTATAATTTTTCTAAATGGTTTGATCCTCTAAGTTATCTTTATATAACAAAAGCTATCAATATATTTGATGCAGGAAGAAACTATGACTCTTTGGAAGACTCTTTTTCCAATATAGAAAGCAATATTACACTTCTTTCCATAAAAAGCGATCAACTCTTTTTTAAAGAGGAGATGGAACATATAAAAAACATTATGAAAAAGATTGGAAAAAAAGATCTTGTAAACTATGCTTGCATAGATAGCAACTACGGACACGATGCTTTTTTGGTCGAGATAGATAAATTTATACCATATATCAAAGATGTATTGCGATAAAATATAAATTTTTATCTTCAAAATAAAGATATTTTTTGTACAAAGTTTAAGTACCCTTTTGATACAATAAACTTCAATACATTTAACGGTAAGGCTATATATGAAAGTCGGAAATTTTGAAAAAAAGATAGAAAAATCAAAAGAGATATTGGATAAATTGTCTGATCCAGAGATATCCTTAGAGGATGGCATGAAGCTGTATAAAGAGGGGATTAAAGAGTTGAAAGAGGCTTCAAATATGCTTGAAAAAGCAAAATTGGAGTTTGTAGAGTTATCTAAAGAGGAAGAGGAAGTATAGTGGTTGTAGCTGCACTTCAACTCTCCACTTTGCCCATGAGTAAGGCTAAGCTTGATTATTACATGATGATATGTAAAAAAAGAGGTGTTTCTTTGGTTTTGCTTGGAGAGTATAATTTAAATAGCTTTTTTAAAGAGCTTGAAACAATGTCTAAAATGATGATAAAAGAGCAATCTAAGCATAAAATCATCATACTTAAAGAGCTTGCAAAAGAGTATGGTATCACTATAGTTGCTCCGATTATTACATTTAAAAAAGATAAAATATACAAATCCATAGGTAGGTTTACTCCTAAATCAACACATTACCAAAACCAACAATATCTTATAAACTTTAAACATTGGAATGAAGAAAAATTTTTTGACAATGAGATAGAAAAAGATTATTCTCCTATGATTTTTATGATAGATGGGATGAGAGTAGCTGCTATAAATGGATTTGAGCTTCATTTTGATACTGTATGGCTTTCAATGTTGATAAAAAAAGTTGATATGGTATTGTTGCCGACTGTCAGTACATTTGGCTCAAAGCAGAGGTGGGCTGAAATTATAAAAACAAGAGCATTTTTAAATGGTGTTTATATCCTTAGAGCAAATAGAATAGGCGAATATGTACATGGGGATATATCTTGGAAATTTTACGGAGAGAGCTTTTTGGCACTTCCAAATGGAGAACTTCACTACATGCTCGGACATAAAGAAGAGATGCTTTTAGCGAAGGTTGATAAAAGTGTGCCTAGAAGAGCAAAAAGAGATTGGGGATTTGTCGCTCAAATAAGAAAAAGAGATATACCTTTGTCTTAAATCTGATATGTTAAAAACTTTATGAAGATTTGAAGCAAGATAAATATTTTCATAAATATTATTTTGATGAATTTGTCAAAGAATTAAAAGGTGATTAGATATGAGTAAAATAACAGATATGAAATTTATCCAAGATATAAAAACTCTTTTAAGTATCGCAAGAAAGAAAGTTCATCAAAATATAAATGAAATTATGACAAAAACCTATTTTGAGATAGGCAAAAGGATAGTTGAAGAGGAGCAAGAAGGAAAGAGTAGGGCTAAGTATGGCAAAGAGCTTTTAAAGACACTCTCAACTGAATTGACAAAAGAATTTGGTAAAGGTTTTTCGGTAAGAAATTTAGAACAAATGAGAAAATTTTATCTTGTTTTTCAAAAAACGAAGACACCGTCTGCGAAATTTGAATTAAGTTGGTCTCACTATATATTTTTATCAAGAATACAAAACGAAGATGAGAGAAGTTTTTATGAGATAGAAACTTTAAATGTGAGTAAAGATTTGTGTATTGAAAGACGAGTATAAATAAGCATAAATTTGATAAAATAGAAGTAGGAATTATTTTGAAGATTAATATAGGAAGTAAAACAGATGAATTTTAACACATATCCTTTTGAAAAACTAAATGAACTTTTAAGAGATATAGAGCCGAATGATAAATATGAACCGTTGAGTTTAACTATAGGCGAACCGCAGTTTGAAACCCCTAAATTTATATGTGATGAATTTACCAAAAGAGCTGATTTGCTCAATAAATATGCAAAAACTTCAGGAGAAGATTTTTTAAAAGAGTCTATGAAGGGCTTTGTAAAAAGAAGGTTTGGAGTGGAGCTTAAAAGCGAAGAGATTATACCCTCTTTTGGCACAAGAGAGGTGCTTTTTAATTTTCCTCAATTTTTACTTTATGACAAACAAAACCCCGTGATGGCATATACCAATCCTTTTTATCAGATATATGAGGGTGCGGCGATAGCCTCAAGGGCAAAAAGTATATATATCAATCTTACCAAAGAGAACGATTTTAAGCCGATTTTAGATAAAAACTCTATAAAAGATGCGGATTTGGTGATACTCAATTTTCCAAATAATCCGACGGCATCATCTATGA
>JAMOOV010000204.1 GCA_027065125.1 Campylobacterales bacterium
CCTGTTTTTGAGACAAATAGGTTTCTTGATAGGCTTTTAAAAGATACACTTCACGAATTGAATATACCAGTTGCAACTATAAAGGCAAATGCTCAAATGATAAAATTAAATCCGCAAAATCCTAAAAATATAAAAAGGATAGAGAGAATTCAAAAAGCCACTGATGATCTGTTGGTGCTTTATAAGGGGATGAATTACTATATAAAAAGGGAGATAGAGCAGATAGATAAAGAGAAGTTTGATGCGAAAGAGACATGTGAAGAGAGTATAAAAAAATTTCAAGAGATTTCAAAAGATGTTACTATCTCGGGTGATCTTGATTCGGTAGTTGTTTATGCCGATAAGATAGGGTTTTGTAAAACATTGGACAATCTTATATCCAATGCCGTTAAATATAACAAAAAAGGCGGTTATGTAAAAGTTATTCTAAAGGATAATTTCTTAACCGTAGAGGATAACGGAATAGGCATGAGTAGTGATGAGGTTTTTAGAGTTTTTGATAGACACTACCAAGCCGATGAGAGTAAAAGCGGATACGGTATAGGGCTTAGCATTGTCAAATCCTATTGTGATAAAGAGAAGATATATATCAATATCAACTCAGAAAAAGACAAGGGAAGTAAATTTAAACTAAATTTAAAAAATATTAAAAGCGAGTAATTGTGCAATTTTTATATGATAAAAGAGCCGGAGAGAATGGGATTGAGATAAAAGATGACTCGTATAGATATCTTTTTAGGGTTAAAAGATATAAAAAAGGTGAAAAGATTGCTTTAAGAAATTTGGAAGATGAGTATATATATTTCTATAAGATAGAAGATGTAAATAAAAAGAGTGCTTATATTTTACTACTTGAAAAAGAGAGAAAAATTGTAAAACCAAAAAAAGAGTTTCATCTTGTATGGTGTGTGGTAGATCCAAAAGTAGTAGAAAAAACTATCCCTTTTTTAAACGAGATAGGAGTTAAAAAGATAACTTTTGTCTATTGTGATAGAAGTCAAAAGAGTTTTAAACTAAAATATGATAAACTTAGAAAGATTGCTATAAATTCATCCCAGCAATGCGGAAGAAGCACGATAGTACAAATGGAGTTTATAGATACTCTTTCGGAATTGTTTGAAAAGTATAATGATATTGTTATAGTTGATTTTGATGGTAAAAAAAAGACGAATTTTTCCGATTTACGAAGAGTGATGGTTGGATGCGAGGGTGGATTTAGCGAGAATGAGAGGGAATTTTTTAAAGATAAAGATATTATCGGATTTGATAGCGATATGATACTAAAAAGCGAAACTGCCATTATAGGTATAAGTGCAAAGGTATTACTATAAAGGAGAAAAAAAGTGGAAGAGATAGATGTAAAAAAAGATAAAAAGATAGTTATAATTTTAGGAAGTATGATATTTTTATTTTCATTTACTATTTTATTGATATTTGTATTTAATGTTAGAGATTATATTATAAAACAGGAGTTTAAAAAAGCTGAAAGCATGGCTCAACTGGTCAAGACAGGATTGACCGCACATATGGTTGACAATACTATGGATAAAAGAGATTTTTTCCTAAAGGGTGTCCAAAAACATTCGGGTGCTTTAAAGCTTTGGATATTTAGATCTAAAAAAGTTGAAGAGCTTTATGGAAAAGGATTTGCCAACGAATCTATAAGAGATGATACGGACAAAAAGGTTATAGATACGGGTAAAATGCAAAATGTTTTTCAAGATGATTTGCATAATCCTGCTCTTAGGATCACTATACCCTATATAGCAACAAGAGACAGTGAGCCAAATTGTCTAAAATGCCATGCAAATGCAAAGATAGGCGATGTGCTTGGAGGAGTTAGTATGGTCTTTAGTCTTTCCAATATAAGAGATGAAAGTATATTGACCATCGTAAAGATATTGATAGCGACGGTACTTTTTGCTCTTATTTTTATCTACATAACTGATAAGTTGTTAAAGCCTTATGTAGGGATAATCGATGATATCAAAGATTTGTTATTGCATGCAAAAAATGGAGATTATTCAAAAAGAATAAATATAAAAGATCATAAAACTTCTCAAAATATCGGTGTATTGATGAATCTTTTCTTTGATAGGGTTGAAGCAACAGTTTCTTCTATAGAAAAAAATATATCCACCTTGGTTGCAGATAGAAAAACAGGTTTAGCTGATCCTTTTGAAAAAGCTCAACATGCGATAAATGATGTAGCTTTAATATATAAATTTAAAAGAACTATAGAAAATGATATAAGCAAAGAGATGATATATGAAAGACTTATAGAGACATTTAAAGATCAACTTTTATTGGATGATCTCTCTTTGTATGAAGTGCATATTAAGGAAGATGTAAGAGTCTTGATATATGATGATACTCCCGATAAATTTTGTCAAATTGCAGATACCAAAACTTCTGTGCATTGCAGAGCTTATAGAACCAATACTATCGTTTTAAGTGATGAGTTTCCAAATATTTGTAAAGCTTGTGAAACAACCAAAGAGTATCTATGTATAAATTATACCATTGATGAAAATATCTCTTTAGTGCTAAATATAAAACCTAAAGACAAAAAGGAGTTGGAAAAAAATAAAAAAGCCATTGGCTATATAAGAAGTTATCTTGAAGCGGCTAAGCCGGTGCTTGAGAGTAAAATACTTACGGCAATCCTTGAAAAATCAAATCATGTGGATGGGCTTACCGGTTTATATAATAGAAAATATCTTGATAATTTTTTAGAAAAAGAGGTAAAAAATTATAATACTTTTGCAATGGCTATGATAGATATAGACTACTTCAAGAAAGTGAACGATACTTACGGACACGATGTCGGGGATAGGGTGTTGAAGGGTTTGTCGGAAATCTTTAAAAAATGTGTCGGAGAAAAAGGAGAAATTTTTAGATTTGGCGGAGAAGAGTTCTTGATCTTTTTGCCTGATGTAAAAACTGCAAAAGATATTGTAACCAATATCAAAGATAGCTTCGAAAAGAAAGTATATGAAGTTAACGGTCAATCTTTCAATAAAACATTGAGTGCGGGTATGTCATTTTACAAACAAGATAGCGATCATGTTTGGCAAGTGGTAAAAAATGCCGATATTGCTCTATATGAAGCAAAAGAGAGTGGAAGAAATAGAGTAGTTTTGTATAGTGATATAAAAGATAAATTAGCCAAGGATTGAGAGATAAGGTTTGTCTTGATGAAAAAGAGGCGGTAAAATGAAAAAACTACCTATAGGAATACAGACATTTAAAGAGATAATAAACAATAACTATATTTATGTAGATAAAACAAAATGTGCTTTGGAAATAATACAAAACTATAAATATGTTTTCCTCTCTCGTCCGAGAAGATTTGGAAAGTCTCTGTTTCTTGATACTCTAAAAGAGATATTTGAGGGAAATAAAGAGCTTTTTAAGGGACTGTATATCTATGACAAATATGACTTTGAAAAATATCCGGTTATAAAGATAAGCTGGGGTGGTAACTTTGATGAAGTGGAGAAGCTTAAAAACCGTGCAAAATTTATCTTAAAAAACAATCAAGAAAATCTTGGGATAGAGTGCGAAAGCGATACTCCCGAAGAGTTTTTTGCAGAGCTTATCCAAAAAGCTTACAAGAAGTATAAAAAACCGGCGGTAGTTTTGATAGATGAGTATGATAAGCCTATATTTGACAATTTGCATAATAAAGAGGTGGCTTTAAAAAATAGAGATTTTTTAAGAGGATTTTATGTTCAGATAAAAGAGAATGATGCTTTTATGAAATTTGCATTTTTAACAGGCATAACCAAATTTGCAAAAGCTTCTATATTTAGCGGACTAAATAATATAGAAGACATTTCGTTAAATCCTGTTTTTGGGGAAATATGCGGATATACTCAAAATGATATAGAAACTGTATTTGAAGAGCATTTAAAAGGGGCTGATTTAAAAAAAGTAAGAGAGTGGTATAACGGATATAATTTCTTAGGAGAGAGTGTATATAATCCTTTTGATATACTACAATTTATAAGAAATGATAAACAGTTTGAAAACTATTGGTGGAGTAGCGGGCAGAGTCTTGGGATATTTAAAGAGATAACAAACGGAAAATACTATATCCCCGAACTTGAAAACCTAAAACTAAGCAAAACAGCTTTGGATACCGTAGATGTAGAGAGTTTTTCACTTGAAGCACTGCTTTTTCAAGGTGGGTATTTGACGATAAAGAGAAGTTTTACAAAAAGAGATGTAGTTTATTATGAAATGAAAGTTCCCAACAGAGAGTTGCAGATAAGTTTAAATGAGCTTTTTGTTAAGTATATGACTGATAAAGTGGATTTAAACATCCAAGACGGTTTGTATGACAGCTTAGAAGAGGGCAATCTTGAAGAATTTAAAAATGCTTTGATATCTTTATTTGCTTCCATCCCCTACAATAACTACACAAACAATCCTATATCCATATACGAAGGGTATTATGCAAGTGTAGTTTATGCATATTTGGCATCTCTTGGCATAAAAATCATAGCCGAAGATGTAACAAATAGAGGCAGGATTGATATAAGTGTGTTATTTAAAGATAAAAATTATATAATAGAGTTTAAAGTCGGAAGTGAAGATGCGATCAAGCAGATAAAAGAGAAAAGATACTATGAAAAATATATGGACGAAAAAAAAGAGATATATTTGGTCGGAATTAATTTTGATGAGAAAGAGAAAAATATAAATGAATTTAAGTGGGAAAAATTGTAATATAATTTTCAAGAGGTGTATATTGTGAAAAAAGTAAAAAGTAAAGCCCTGGCCCCGATAACTAATCTAAAAAAACCATTACCTTATGGAATGAGTGATTTTAAAGATGTGGTAAGTAAATATTACTATATTGATAAAAGTCAGTTTATCTCTATTTTAGAAGAAGCTGGAAATTTTTTATATTTAATTCGTCCAAGGCGATTTGGTAAATCTCTTTTTTTAAATATGCTTGATTTTTATTATAATGTAAATTATGAAAATGAATTTGAATTATTTAAAGGATTATATATTTATGATAATCCAACTTCAGAAAAAAACAGCTACCATATTTTAAAATTTGATTTTAGTGCAGTTTCTACTATTGGGGATATTGATGAAAATTTTTCCACTGATTGTAATTTTTCTATAAAAAAATTTGTTCAAGCTTATAAATTTGAATTTGAAGTAGATTTTAAAAGTCCAGCACATTTAAATTTAAAAGGACTTTTTACTTATCTCAAACAAACCCATCCAGATATCCAAATTTATGTTTTAATAGACGAATATGACAATTTTATAAACAATCTTTTAATGAATGATAAACAAATTTATGAAAAAATGGTATCAAGCCAAGAAGCAATTTATAAAGAGTTTTTTAAACTATTAAAAGCTTTAACAAACGAAAATGGTAGTTTGCTTAAAAAAATGTTTTTTACAGGAGTATCTCCTCTTGCACTTTTTGATGTAACAAGTGGAAGTAATATAGGAAAAAATATAACAAATGATTATGTATTT
>JAMOOV010000205.1 GCA_027065125.1 Campylobacterales bacterium
GTGGAGATGCTAATGTTAGACTAAAAGAGGCATATTTTATCTACTTTGGGAAAACAGGAAATACCCCTTATACTATTAGCTTAGGTAGAAGACCATCAGTTAATGGTTTCTTAACAAATTATAGAGACGATGATGAAAAGCCTACTTCACCTTTAGGACACAGTATCAACATGGAGTTTGATGGTGCAAGTATTATGGCTAAGCTTGAAAATGTAACTGGCATACCAGGTGCAGCTATTAAAGTTTGTATGGGTAGAGGAAATTCGAATGCGGATAAAAAATATCCTACATTTGATAACTACATGGGATTTGGTCTTCCTACTTCTCGTCCTCATACTCCTTATGCAAAAACTGATCTCGACTCACCAAATATGGATTTGGTTGGTATTATTGCAACACTATATGACGATGGTCAATATACAGCTATGTTGAATGTATTTCAAGGTTGGAATATGATGGGTGCAGATTTTAAACCTACTGGTGTTACATTGACTGATGTTGGTGATTTAACAGGCGGTGCTTTATCGATACAAACTTCAGGTATAGGTGATGGTATAAATGACTTTTTAGATGATACAAATGCATTTGCATCTTTCGCTTGGAGCAAAACAGATCCAAAGGGATCTCATAATGTTATAGTAAACCCAATGACAGGAGCAACTGGAACTGCCACAGAAATGTTAGGCTCACCAGACAAAGAAACAGGTACATCATACTATGTTGGTGTTAACTTTCCTTGTATGTTGGTTGATGATGCCAGATGGGGACTTGAGTATAATCACGGTAGTAAATATTGGAGAAGTTTCACATACGGAGAGGATACTTTAGCCGGATCTAAACTTGCAGCTCGCGGTGATGCTTATGAAGTATTTTACAATGTGCCATTGTTAGGCAAAGCTCTAACAGCTCAAATCAGATATACATATATCGACTACGACTATACAGGAAGCGACATGTTCTTTGGTCAAACAGGAACACCTATGGATGTTGATAAAATGCCGGGTGCAGTTAAATCCGCATCTGATTTAAGACTATCTGTAAGATATAGATACTAATACAAACTTATTGATGGGATATTTTATATCCCATCAATCTCTTTTTTATATACTTTCAATATTTTTTTTACATTTTTTTGATAAAATAGCAAATCTTTTTTTAAGGTTTCCATAAATGCAATATAAAAAAATCTTTCTATATCTATTTGTCCCATTTGCAATATATGCAAATAATATAAAGTCAACTTTTGTTCCGGGTAATATTGTAGATATAAATTCATCATCAAAGGCTTGGCTTAGTGCAAACGACAATAGTATTTCTCTCTATACTTTTGATAGCAACATATCAAAAAAGATAAGTATAGATATTAAAAACATAGCAAATGATAAGAATTTTGCCATATTGGTAACTCTGCCAAAAGATCAGTCCGATATAAATAGATTTTTCATACAATATCCAACTTCACCGCAAACAAGTGTGCCATATGTAAAATTTGGCGATTTAAACAATGGTGTTACAGTTGTAGGAGTTGATACAATAGTAAAAAAGATAAAAGAAAACTGCGATACAAATTGCTCAAACGATAGCAATCAGACAATTTTCTCAACACAAATCTCAACGACAATAGTAAAAAAAGTTTATTTCGGATACCAATCAAATGCGGATATCAAAAAACCTCTTCAAAAGGACAACAACACAACTCTAAAAATCGGCTCCCAAAATAGTAAAATATTTTTCATCAAAGATATTTTGCCAAACAGTTCGTTCATATACCTCTCATTCGGTCTATATAAAAAAGATAGCAATCAAACAGAAAAATATATCTCCAAATGGATAAAGATAAACTTTAAAAATTCGATGAACAATCTACCTATAGAGCAAAATAAAATGGACGATTTGAATTATGATAAAGATAATGCAAGATCTCTTTTTGTACAAAACTGCATAGCTTGCCACAGATACGATACTGACACTACTGCCCCAAAGGGGATAGCACCCATACTTACAAATATAGGAGGATGGAGCAATAAAAACTTTATAAAAGAGTCTCTTTTGGAACCCAACAAAACAATAAATCCAAAATTTACAAAGCTTATACAAGAAGGAAAAATCATGCCTATGCCTTCATTTGACTGGATGAAAAAGAAAAATTTGGAAGATTTGATAAACTTTTTACAAAACTTAAAAATAAAATAGAAAAACAAAAATTTAATAAAGGATAAATCGTGAAAACCATAGGGCTTTTAGGTGGTATGAGCTGGGAGAGTTCATTGGAGTATTATCGCATCATAAATGAAGGGGTAAAAGAGCAACTTGGAAAACTTCATAGTGCAAAAATCATACTAAATAGTGTTGATTTTGAGCCCATAGAGGAGCTACAGCACAAAAACGAATGGAAAAAGCTCGGAGATCTTTTGGCGGATGAGGCAAAAAAAGTAGAATCGGCAGGAGCCGAATTTTTGCTGATTTGTACCAACACTATGCATAAAGTCGCCGATACCGTTCAAGATAGGATAAACATACCGCTTTTACATATCGCCGATGCCACGGCTGAAGCTCTCATAAAAAATAAAGTTAAAAAAGTGGGGCTTTTAGGAACCAAATTTACAATGGAGGAGGATTTTTATAAAAAAAGGCTTGAAGACAGATTTGATCTTGAAGTTGTCACCCCTGATAAAAAAGATAGAGAGCTGATACATCAAATCATTTACAACGAACTCTGTCTCGGGGTTATAAAAGATGATTCTAAAAAGATATATCTTGATATCATCAACTCTCTATCAGAAAAAGGAGCGGAGGGGATCATACTCGGATGCACCGAAATAGGACTTCTTGTAAAAGAGGGTGACTGCTCTATAAAGCTGTATGATACGACAAAAATACATGCCGATAAAGCCACAGAGATCGCTCTTGATGAGTAACTATATTCTCTTTTCTCTTATCTCTTTTGCTTTGTCTATTCTATTTTCTATGGGCGGAGCGGGTGCGGGTATTGCCATCATACCTATACTTAACTTTCTTGGAGTCGGTTTTTTACCCGCTCGTGCGATAGGACTTTTTGCGGGAGCCTCCTCTACTATCACATCAAGCATCATGAATATAAAAAGAAAAGTGGTGGATTTCTCCTTTATGATCCCTATCGCTTTGACACTTTTACTGTTTGCTCCGCTTGGAGCTTATAGTTCAAAATTTATCAACGAGAACATTGCTAAATTTTTATTTATGATTTTACTTTTTTATAGTGCTACTATGATGCTCTACGGCAAGAAAAAAGCCATCTTTAAAAACGATTCCAAAGCCATTTTATATATCGTCGGGGCAACCGTGGGGTTTGTAAGCGGTGTTTTGGGTGTCGGCGGAGGAAATATACTTATACCTCTCTTGATACTTCTTGGATTTGATCCGAAAAAAGTGGCGGTTACCGTTAGCTTTGTAGTGCCGTTTTCCACATTGAGCTCGTTTTTTACCTATATAAGCTATGTCAAAATCGACTGGATACTGCTTCTTTGCATATCTCTATCGGCTATCATAGGCGGATATATCGGCAACTATCTAATGGAGTTCAAGCTAAAACCTAAAGATATAAAAAAGATAATGGCTCTGATACTATATATTTTAGCATTTAAACTACTTTTTCACTTTATATAGGCTAACTTTGAAAAGTATTTAAGTCCTGCTTGAAGAGCTATCTTGTATCTTTGTATAAATATCTTTGCTTTTACCTCATCCAATTTAGCTTTTGCGGTAGCCAAAGCCGATATGGCTCTGCTTAGCTCATCTGCCGAACACAAAGAGTTTTCAAACCTACCTTTTGTCAGTCTATAATACTCTTTTTGTGCCAATACTCTTTTTTGTGCGGATTTTAAAAGAGATTTTAAAGACTCAAGAGATAAAAAAGAGTTCCTGATCTCCGTCTTTATCCTATTTTTGTAGTCGTTAAGATATAGCATTGTCGCCTCTTTTTTTCTTATAGCCGCCTCTTTTTGATGTTTTTTGGCAAAACCGTCAAAAAGGTTCCACTTTATATTTAAACCAAGATAGCTACTATCCGCATTGGTATGGCCATTACCGTTTAACCTCAAATCATCCCCTTGCTTTTTTATCGCCCCCACTAAAGCAACAGTAGGATAGTATCTGCTTTTTGCAAGTTTTATATCGCTGTTTGAGATATTGAGCTGTTTTTGCAGTACAAGCAAATCCTCTCTCTGTTTAAGGGCAAGGTTGGCTATCTTTTTCTCCTCTAATTTTTCAGAAAAACCAGATATAGAAAATATATCGTCGCTTTTTATACCGCTGATATAAAAAAGTCTATTTTTTAAAGCTTCTTCTTGGGTTTTTATCTTTTGGATATTTGATATGATATCAAACTTTTTAGCTTCTATATTGTAAACTGCCGACAGATTTAAAAGATCATTTTCATAAAGCCCTTTTGCCTTTTTTAAAGAAACCTCTATCGCTTTTTTTGCCTCATAAAGAGCCTTTTTATACATATCCAAAGCATAGATATTGCCGTAGAGTTCTACAACTTTTAAGTAAAGCTCCCTTTTTACGACATCTTTTTCAAGAATTTTTTTTGCAACTTCCAATTTAGACTTTTCTATATCGTTACTGATAGCATATCCGCTAAATATAGGATAAACAAATCCCACCTCAAGATGCATATTGTCTTTTGTTCCAAACGGTAAGGCAATAGGGGGAGATTTTGGAACCGTAAAAAGTGTTGTCGGTGTATCTTTGAGCCTAAAAGCATTAAAATTCATATCTATCTTGGGATAATTTTTAGCCTCACTAACCTTTAACATCTCCTTTGTAGCTTGAATAGCTTTTTGTTTTGATTTGACAAGGGGATTATTGTCTATACTTTTTATATATTTATCAAGCCCAAACCCCCATAATAGCATAGGAACTATAAACAACACCGTCTTTTTCAACTTACAATCTCCTTTTCATTAATCAAACCTTCGCTTCTCGTTCTTCATTTCTCATCTCTCGTTTCTCACTTACAAACAAAAGCAGTACAAATATCGCCCCTATAGCCCCCCACCAAGCCGCACCCAAAAAAACATCTCTAAAGCCGTAATTGTAGCAAATAAAATTTTCATAATTTCCAAAAGCTGCTTTTACTTGGTCAAAACTGCTACCGAGCATAGCTTGAAGCTCTTTTAGATAATCATATATAAAGGCGGGGTTTTGAAGCTCTTGTATATGTAAAAAATTTATATTTTTATAGTACTCCATATTGTTTGTAGCAAGAGCCGTGCCGAAACTT
>JAMOOV010000206.1 GCA_027065125.1 Campylobacterales bacterium
ATAGCTACACCTATCAAAAAAACTACAAATAAAAATAGATACCTATCAGTATGCATGTTTAATTATTGTCCTAACATCTTTTCTTTTAAACTCTCTTGAGCAGGATTTTTGCTAAGCCATATGGCATAGAGAGCTTTTTTAAATCCAAAATCCTTTATGACTTTGTAGAGTTTGTGGTTTTTATATATCATGACACCTTTGTCGTTATCATAGAAAAAGTCGTAAACATCTTTTTTGGATATCTCCTCTTTAAATACTTGAAGAAACTTATCCATGCTTCTTTTATCTGTGTCGTATCCGGCTTCTTTTGCCTTTTTAAAGGCATCAATTAGTCCATCTATCATCCTTTTGCTTGTTACCAAAGAGGATGTGATGATCATCTTGATATCCATAGGTTTTTTTGACTCTATTATCAAAGTGGGATCTTTCTCTCTCTTTGTAAGATACAAAGCCCCCACATATACATCAAAAAGAAATATACTTCTAATTCCTGCCCCGTTTAGTATGAGTTTTTGGTTTTCTATTGTAATACTCTCTTTTAAGTCAACCCCACCTACCTCTTTTGCTTCGAGTATGGAAAATAGAAGAGTTATCGCCATAAAAATAAAAAAAATCTTTTTCACAATTCTCCTTTTTAAAAGTGAATTATAACATTTTTTTTGGGAATGATTTTTGCTTATAATCAAGTGTATAAAATAAAAAAGGTCGAATATGTCGTTTCAAATAAGTAAATCATACGATATTATGGCAAAAGCTCTTGATTATAGATCTGATAGAGCCGATATGATTTCGAGTAACATCGCAAACATAGATACACCGAATTATAAGGCTAGAAATATTGATTTTGAGTATGCTTTGCAAAAAGAGGCAGACAAAATATATAGCTTAAATTCAAATAAAAAATTGCAACTTGCAAAAACCAATCCGCGACATTTATCTCCCATCGAGGACAATGATGCAAAAAAAGCTACGATATTTTTAAGAGATGGACAAGATGCAAGAAATGACGGCAATACTGTAGATCTTGATGTGGAAACTACGGAATTAGCCAAAAATCAGACAATGTATAATGCTTTAACGGCAGCGATAAAAAAAGATGGTGCGATTTTTAGGAGTGTCTTAGATGCATCATCCAAAGTATAGGAAAAAAAATGTCATTTTTAAATAGTTTTGATATAAGCGGTTATGGATTGTCCGCTCAGAGGTTTAGGATCAATTTAATAAGTTCAAATATAGCAAATGCCAATACAACCAGAACAAGTGAGGGCGGACCATATAGAAGAAGAGAAGTTGTATTTAAAGCGATTGATTTTAACAAAGCATTAAATAAAGAATTAGAGAAAAATGACGATTTTCTTGATAGTGAAAATCCTCTTGATGAAAAAGGCTTGTCACTAAAAGCAAATCCTGCTATAATGACAGTTAAAGTTGATAAAGTAGTGAGAGATGATTCACCATTTAAAATGAAGTATGATCCGTCTAATCCTGATGCGGATAAAAATGGATATGTAGCATATCCAAATATCAATCCGGTTATAGAAATGGCAGATCTTATAGAGGCGACAAGAGCATATCAAGCTAATGTAGCGGCATTTCAAAGTTCTAAATCTATGGCTCAAAGTGCCATAGGAATGCTACAAGGATAGGAGATTAAATTGAGTAGTGCAATAAAAGGTATCAATAATATATCAAGTATTCAAAAAAGTTCTCAACATTTACAAAAGAGTAGTGGCGATTTTTCTTCAATTTTAAATGAAACTCTCGGAGAAGTAAATTCTCTACAAAAAGATGGAGATAAAGCCATGAGCGATATAGCAACGGGGAGTGTAAAAGATTTACATCAAGCTGCTATTGCTATAGATAAAGCGGAGATGAGTATGAAACTAACACTTGAAGTTAGAAATAAAGCCCTTAATGCTTATAAAGAGTTGGCAAGAACACAAATGTAGCACAATAGCCAACGATACTAATGCAAAAAAACAAACAAAAAAATGCAAAAATTCCCTTTCTTTATTTTCTACTTATTATAGGGTTTTTGATATTTTTATCAACCCTTCTTTATTGGGCACAAATAGATAGACGACTTCCAAGACTGTATGCAAAAGATGTCAATATAGCATTGAGAGGTAGTATCATAAGTAAAAATGGATACACGATAGCAAGAAGTAAAAAACTCTATAAAGCCGTAGTCGATACAAGAAATATAAATCCAAACAAACGAGAAATGTTTGTCAAACTATACTCTTTGTATAGTGGTGAAAATACAAAAAGCATAAAAAAAAGTATAAATTCATATTTTGGAACGGTTGTTTTATCTTACAAGATTGATGCTATAAGTGCTCAAAGATTAAGAGAGCTTGCAAGAAAACTTTATAGGTTAGGAGTTTTTGTATCGTATGAAGATAAAAAAAACGGAATTACTTTTTTGCATGGTTTAAATATAGTTGAAAGCGGTGAATATAGAGTTTATAATTACAAAGATACACTAACTCCCATTATCGGATATGTGAGAAAGTATGAAAAAAATAGAATAACAAAGATATATGGTGTCAAGGGTTTGGAAAAAGAGTATAACAATATACTAAATCCGGCACAAGACGGAATGATAAAGGGGAGTAAAGATATAGCGGGAAATATCATACTCAATGGTGATAGCGAGATTATCACAAGAGTTGACGGGGCAAATTTGCACTTAAATATCTCTTTAAAATTTCAAAAAATTGTTGAAAATATTTTAGATAAATATAAAAAAGAGTTACAAGCAAAAGAGATAATTGCATCAGTCATGGATAGTTATACCGGAAAAATTTTAATGCTTGCATCTTCCAATAGATACAATCCATCAAAAATTTTAAAAAATCAATATCAAAATTTAAATGTTACTGCCGTAGAATTTGCATATGAGCCTGGATCTGTTTTAAAACCTGTTATTTTTTCACTTTTATTGGAAAAAAAGCTTGTAAATCCATATGACTTAGTTAGAATTTATGGTGGAAAATATAAGATAGGAAGAAAAATCATACGAGATTCTCATACATTTGATTGGTTAAGTGCAGAGGATGTTATCGTTCATTCGAGTAATGTTGGCATATCTCAACTTGCTCAAAAATTAAAATATATAGAATATTATAATGGGTTGAAAAAGTTTGGTTTTACAAAAAAAAGCGGAGTTGATTTACCTTATGAGCACAAAGGAGTCATGCCAAGACCATATCAGTTAAAAAGTGAGATATATAAAGCAGTTACCGCCTATGGCTACGGAATAGAGGCAAATTTTATGCAATTGCTAAAGATATACAATATTTTCAATAATAATGGCAGAGCTATATCTCCAAGGATAGTTGATTATTATCAAGATGCTTATGGTAGAAAATACTATAAAAATGCAAAAAAATACACACAAGTGATACCTGTTGATGTTGCTAAAAGAATGCAAAAGATTTTAGTAAAAACCGTACAAAAAGGCACAGCCACTGCTGCAAAGATAGGTGGACTTCAAATAGGAGGAAAAACTGGAACATCTCATATAGCCAAAAATGGAAAATATACAAATTTGTATAATAGTTCATTTTTTGGTTTTGCCAATGATGAAAAACATCATTATACTATAGGAGTTTTAGTCAGAAAACCTCAAAAAAAATATTATTATTATGCTTCTTTGACAGCAGTTCCAGTTTTTAAAAGTATTATAGAAGAGATGATAGAAGAGGGCTATTTATTGCCTAAAGATACTGTCAAAACCCAATAAAATTTGTTTTACATTAAATTTTTAATTTTAGATTGTAAAAAATCAATAAAAATATCACTATCGTTTATACATTTGCAAACTTTATACTCTATAAAATTTAAAGATTTTGCTATGTCTGCATATTCGATATGAAGTTCATACATTGTTTCTGAATTGTCAAGTATAAATGATATTGGATATAGTATAACTTTTTTATTTGTTATCTCTTTTAACTTCTTTTCAAGAGAGGGACCAATCCACTCCACAGGACCAAATTTTGATTGGTAAGCTATATGTATTTTATTGAAATTTATTTGCTCTTTTTGTAATATATTTGTCAATATTTCTATATTTTTTTCAATTTCATTCTTGTATGGATCTCCATTTTCAATGATTTTTACAGGAAGAGAATGTGCTGAAAAGATTAAATCATATTCTTGAGGATTGCCATCATTTAAAGTTTTTTTGATTTGCTCTATCACGGCTTGATTGTATCGAGTATCGTTATAGAATTTTTCAATATATTTGATATCTCCTTTGAAACCCAATTTTTCAGTATTTTGAAAAAAATCATCAAGTGAAGATTTAGTGGTAGTTGTGGAGTATTGTGGATATAGAGGTATCAGTATAATTTGAGTTGCTTTTTTTTGTATAAGTTGCTTGATGACATCAAAACTATAAGGTGGGGTATATCTCATTGCATAAGTGATTGTGATTTCATTCTCTTTATTTTGTAATTTTTTTATCAATTTTTCGGTATTTTCCACTAAGGGAGATTTGCCTCCAAGAAGTTTATAGTTACTTATAGCTTCCTTTTTTCTCATAGTGGTTATGGCAAACGATATCAGTTTTCTTAAGAGTTTACTTTTTACCGTGATGATGTTTTCATCATTGAACATATTTTTTAAAAATACTTCCACTTCGTCAAGGTTGTTTGGACCACCCATATTTAAAAGAACAACTGCTTTCAAAATTATCCTTGATAGTTGGCTATTTCAAGTGTGATTATGCTATCTCGTATAGTACTTAATCCTCCTCTGTTACCTGTTTTTAAAAATTTTAGGAATGCTTTGTGTTCTCTAAGAAGTGGTTCCTCTTTTTGAACAAAACAGTTTCTGATAACATAAGAGTTATTTTTTTGATATTCTGAGTATTCAACTAAATCTTGCCCCATCAAATCAGCTTCAAAATAACCTTTTTTTGTAGCCACTTCTATCTTTCTTTTTCTAAAAGGGGTAAGCCAGTTTGTTGTGATGGATGCGACTACTTCATGATCTAATTGAAAAGATAGTATAGCATTGTCTTCGTGGTGATTATGTATCTTTTGTGATTTAAAGATTGACTTTTTTTCTATCTCTCTACCGGTTATATATCTAATAAGATCTATGTCGTGTACAGATAAATCGGTCAGTATGCCTACATCGGCAATTCTGGGGGGAAACGGACCTACTCTTGTGATACCTATGCTGTATATCTCTCTATCGGTCAATTCTCTTTTTAGAGCCTCTACTACGGGGTTAAATCTCTCTATATATCCCACACATACTTTTTTATTCAACTCTTTTGCTCTTTTTTCTATGATATATCCGTCTTCTATGCTGGAAGCAACCGGTTTTTCGATAAAGATGTCCAAGCCTTTATCAAGACATTTTAGAGCAACTTCTTTATGAAGAAAAGTGGGCACAACTATAACGGCAGCATCAAGAATTTCTTTTTCTAACATCTCGTCAATATCGGTGTAAAATCTTTCTGCATATTTATGTTTTTGTTCTATATCGCATAAGGCTACAATTTTAATCCCGGAGATATTTTTCAGTACTCTATAGTGGTTTTTGCCCATAGAGCCAAGTCCGATTAGTGCGATTTTTTTCATTCCATTATTTCCTTGTAAAAATAGTAGTAAAATGTAGATTATTCATTTATAAATTTTACAATACGATTTTGATCTTCTACCGTCAAAAATGAACTCATAGGTAAACTAACTATTTGAGTAGATATCATTTCTGAAATAGGAAAATCACCATTTTTATATCCAAGATACAAGAAGCACTCTTGCAAATGCAGAGGCATGGGATAGTGAATTGCAGTAGGAATGCCGTTTTGATTTAATTTATTTGTAAAATTTTCTCTATCCGTAACCCTGATTGAATATTGTGCATATACAGAAGTTCTATCGTCTTTTATATAAGGTACAGTTACTTTATCTTGTAACAATTTAGAATACCTTTTTGCTATATTTTGTCGAGTTTTTATCTCTTCTTGAAAATATTTTAATTTTACGGATAATACAGCTGCTTGGATGGTATCAAGCCTGCCGTTTATACCAATATACTTATGTTTATATCTTGCATTTTGTCCATGATTGGCAAGCATTTTTATTTTGTTTGCCAAATCTTCATTATTGGTAAATACAGCACCACCGTCTCCGTAGCATCCAAGAGGTTTAGAAGGGAAAAAGCTTGTGCAGCCTATATCGCTTAAGTTACAAGAATTTTTGTTTTTATATGTTGCTCCGAAACTTTGAGCAGCATCTTCTATGACTTTTAAGTTGTATTTTTTAGCTATATTGTTTATCTCATCCATATCGCTTGGTTGTCCATATAGGGCAACAGGAAGTATAGCTTTTGTATTTTCTGTGATTTTTTCTTCTATTTTTGTATGATCTATATTGTATGTCTTTTCATCTATATCTACAAAAACCGGTTTTGCACCCAAAAATGATATTACTTCGGCAGTAGCGATAAATGTAAATGGAGTAGTGACAACTTCATCCCCCGGCTTGATATCTATAGCCATTAATGATAGAAGTAAAGCATCGGTTCCGCTTGAGCAACTTATAGCATATTCTGAACCTGTAAAATTTGCCAACTCTTTTTCAAGATTTGAAATTTTTTCTCCGCCTATAAACATAGAACTGTTTAAAACATCAAAAATCTCTTTGTCTATCTCTTCTTTGTATTGCTTATACTGTTTTTTTAAGTCTATAAAAGGAATCATAATCTTTCCTGTGTTTAAATGGCACGCCCAAGAGGATTCGAACCTCTGACCTTTTGAACCGCAATCAAATGCTCTATCCAGCTGAGCTATGGGCGCAAATGAAAAAATATTTTACACTAATTTTACTTAATAAGAAGATATGCTAAAATAGTAATTTGGAATTTTTTATATTTTTGATTGATTTGAGAGTGCTAATATTGTATAATACGATTTTATTTTGTCCCAATAGCTCAGCTGGATAGAGCACTTGATTCCTAATCAAGAGGTCGTGAGTTCGAATCTCGCTTGGGACACCACCTCTTGATTGATAAAAAAGTTAAATTTTTTGATTATTTATTGCAAGTTGTCCATTGCTGAAACCAATATCAAATATCACATTATCTCCTTGTTTTTTGGCTAATTTAAAAAATTTACCCATTTTTCCTCTTTTGTCGAGTGACTTTATGAAGTTAAAATCTTTTTTTGTTATGCCGATTTTAGCATGAATATTGATATATTTGATGAGCAATATCGGATTAAATTTTTTTGACAAGTCTATATTGTTTTTTAAAATATTTAATTTTAATTTTGTTGAGATTTTACCAAAAGAGATAAGTTGTTTACCCTGATTTATAAAAATGGAATCTGCATCAAAGTGATTGATTTGAAATTCCAATCCATTATTTAATATACTTTGTAAAATTTGTAAATATTTTTGTTTAAAAAGATATTTATTGGTATAAGAGATTTCGGAGATATCTTTTAAAATATCTTTATTTAAGCCCTTAACACTTCCGGAAAATAAAAAATTATTTATATTTGTAGTGATATTTTTCCCATATCTTGATGTGACATCAAAGTTTATATCTTTCACTTTATATTTAAAGAGATAGTTGACATTATCTGCAAAAAGGGCTGATTTTGTCGAAATAATTATATTATCAAGTTTTAATGCCTGTTTTTTTAAATATCTCTCTGAATTAAAATGGAAATTTTTTAAACTGCAAGACATAGTGTAATTGTAAAAATTTTCTCTATCGGTATTATATTTTAAATTTTTATAACCGATATTCAAGTATTTAGAAGTACTGTGGTTGAAATCAAAATTAAATAATGAATTTGTAGTAACAAAAGCATAATCATAGTTTTGAAAATTTATTTTAGAAAAATTTGTAACATAATCTTTAATTTGGATAACAATATTATCCTTTTTATTATCAAATTTTTTATCGATATTTTTAAGAGTTATGGATTTGATTTTTCCAAAAGCATTTGCATTCACAATTATACCAAATCCTTTATTTTTCAGAAAAAGTTTTACCTGCTCTAAAGATGGATTTGGTTTTGAAGATGAAACTATTTTTGGAGGAAGAGATGTGAGATATATGCCTATTGCATTTTTGTGTGTAACTGGAAAATTCAATATATTCAAATCAATAGTTATTTCGCTACCGTTAGTTGAATTTAAAATTTTTTTTACCATGTCTTTTTGTGAATTATTGAAAAATTGTGACAAAAAGTTTTTATATAAGGTACTTGGATTTGAAACTACAATTTTATATACTTTTGATGTTGTTAAAAAAGTACTGTTATCTTTTTGTTGAGTGATCATTAAACCTTGATTGTTTAAATCGGCAATTTTTTTAACAACTATATTGTTTATATATTGTTTGTAGCTTAGAGGTGTCAAAATGACTATAACAACTATAAAAAATAATATTTTTATATTTTTATTCATGAAAATCCTTTTTTTAAATTAAGATATTATTATATCGTAAAATTAAAAGATATTTTTTTATAAAATAGTTTCCAAAAGAGAAAAACCACTCAAAAAAGAGTAAATCAAAGGGAAAGTATCATTCTTGATTTGTGGTATCTTTGCCACTCTTTTTAAGCCCTTTTTTCTTATGCCATCTTTCTCTTAATTTATTTAGAGTGACTGACTGTGTGCCTACCACTTTGGTATGTTCTATGTCTTTTCCAGTTGGAACTTCTAAATATTGAGACTTTTTAAAAGCAAGAATCTGGGAAGGATAGATACTTCTATGACCTGTTATAAGATATGCGATGATGGATGATATGGCTGCATAATGAGCTGTCTGGATACCAAAAAGCTCCAAAGCCATGATGGCAGCCGCTATTGGAGTATTTGCTGCTCCCGCGATGATACTGACAAGCCCTATCGCCGCAAAAAACTGGATATTTCCACTAAGAAGAGTCCCTATAGCATTACCGCTTGTAGAGCCTATAAAAAATAGAGGGGTTACGACTCCCCCACTACCTCCAAAACCAAGGCTAAGTCCTGTAAATAAAATTTTAAGCAAAAAATCATACCAATGAACACCGCCACCCGTTGCATTATTGACACTATTTTCTATCTGTTGCATTCCAAGTCCGAGATATTGATCTCCAAAAAGCAAAGCTAAACCTATAAGAAAAAAACCTCCTATGATACATTTTTCTATATATCCCATGACAAGTTCTTTTTTTATAAACTTGCCTGAAGCATGAACAAATGTGATAGTAAGATCAGATATTAGTCCGAAAAATATTCCAGCAATAACAACTTTTAAAAAAAGCAATTCGTCAAGTCCGTATCTTGGAAAAAACTCTACATGAAATTCGACATACGGAGTCCCCATAGTTTGAGAAACTAAAAAAGAGGCAAAACCTGCTATGAAAGATGGCAATAAAACACTATAAAGAATGGAACCGACAACTAAAACTTCCACTCCAAAAATAGCTCCTGCTATGGGAGTACCAAAAACCGCTGCAAAACCAGCACTAATGCCACATATAACGATGGCTTTTCTATCCTCATCACTAAATCTTAAAAATGTAGCGAATACTGATGCTACTCCTGCACCTATTTGGGCACTCGGCCCCTCTTTGCCGACGGAACCTCCCGCGGCTATAGTGATAACGGTGGCAATAACTTTTATAGGAATAACCAAAACATCAATTTTACCGTTTTTTTCGTGGATAGCTTGTATAACTTTTTCGGTACCATGCCCTTCGGCATCGGGTGCAAATTTTTTGACAAGATATACAGATAGAACAAGAGCCAAAGGTAAAAAAAAGTAATAGTGAAAAGGAAGAAATCCTTGCCTATCTATGAAATATTGGATAACTTTTAAAAATAGTGAAACACCTGCACCTACAACCAATCCTATAATTGTAGATAAAAAAAGCCATTTAGCAACACTTGCAAATAGTGCAGTCTCTTCGGTTATTCTATTTTTCACGACAAACCTATCCAAATTTTTTATAAAATTTTACTCTTTTTTAGCTTAAATTAAGGTTGATAAGGTATTAATAATTAATATTTTGTAAAAAAGAAAGGTAAAACGGTGGTGGCCAGAGACGGAATCGAACCGCCGACACGGTGATTTTCAGTCACCTGCTCTACCGACTGAGCTATCTGGCCAAAATGTAGAATAAAATTATAGCTAAAAGTTTTGAAAATTAACTTAAAGTTTGAATCAGATTTTTAAATATATCTCCTCTTTGTTTGTATGAGTTATACTCATCCAGACTCGAAGCGGCAGGAGAAAGCAAAGCTATGGAATCTATGGAGTGCTTTTTGTCAATATTTGCTATGGCATCCTTTAGAGTTTTGCACTTTATGGCTTTTAAAGAGTTTTTTTTTGAAAAAGCAACTATCTTGTCTTTATTTGATCCTACTGCCGATATCTCAACATCACACTCTTTTAACAAGTTAAATAAAGGTGTCAAATCAGCCCCTTTATCATCTCCACCGAGAATAATAAAAATCTTTTTATCTTTATATCTTTTTATGGCTTGCAAGGTTGCATGAACATTTGTTCCTTTGGAGTCATTCACCCAAACTCTGCCATTTTTATCTCTTATCTCCTCTATCCTGTGTGGATCTAAAACAAAAGAGTTGATTTTTTCATAATCAACCTTATCAAACAGTATCCTTGATACCCCAAGTGACAAAACAGCATCAAGCAAAAACGGCTCTTTAGAATCTATCTTTTTCGTATCGATATCCAAAAAATCAGCTATATCTTTCGAGCTTTTATATGTAATTTTATAGCCATTTGTGTTTTCATCCTTGAACTCCTCAGGCAAGATGCAAACTTCCCCCTCTTTTAAAAATTTTAAAGGTTTGAGTTTGGATTTTTTATACTCTTCAAAACTACCGTGCCAGCTTATATGATCTTCTTCGACAGGCAATAGTATGTAGATATTTGGTTTTGCTATATTTGTATAGTGAAGTGTAAAAGAGCTGGTTTCAAGTATCAAAAGCGGTGATTTTAAATCAAGTTCCGCCAAAGGAGTTCCTACATTTCCACCCATTTTTGCACCCTTATCCTTTAAGAGATGGTGTATCATCTTTGTGGTGGTAGTTTTACCGTTAGTGCCGCTTATCCATATGGATGTAGCATTTGAATTTGGTAAAAAATAGTCATAATCGCTTACAAGATTTTTTGCTTTTTTTATCATAGAATTATAAGGTGGGATACCGGGACTTGGTATTTCAAGAATACTTTGAGAAGTGTTAAACATATTTGAGGGATATATTTCAAACTCACCATCTTGAGTATATTTTTTAATATTATCATCAAAAAAAACGGCATTTTTTATCTTTTTTGCTATAGCCTTTGTTGTTTTACCGTATCCGAAAAGAGATATTTTGCTCACATTGTTACCTTATTTTTATAGTGATCAGGGCTATTATATTTGCCATCATTGCAATAATCCAAAATCTTATGATGATTTTACTCTCTGCCCAGCCTTGTATCTCAAAATGATGATGGAGAGGGGCCATTTTAAAAATCCTCTTTTTTCTTGTTTTGAAACTGCCTACTTGTAGGATAACCGATAGAGTTTCAAGAACAAATATAAAGCCTATGATGATAAGAAGTATCTCATTTTTTGATATTATAGCCATATAACCCATGAAAGCTCCTATACTCAAGCTTCCACTATCTCCCATAAAGATTTCTGCAGGATGGCAATTGTACCACAAAAAACCTACCAAAGAGCCGATAAAAGCCGATGCAATGATCGAAACTTCCCCTATACCGCTTATTTTTGGTAATAAAAAGTGAGAACTAAGTACTGCATTACCACTTATATAGACAAATACTCCGAGACTCAAAAAACTAAAAATAGAAGGAACAGTTGCAAGACCGTCCAAACCGTCGGTGAGATTGACTGCATTGCTTGTTGAAACTATAACAAGTATCCAAAACAATATGGCAAAATAGCCCATATCACAAAGTGGATGTTTATAAAATGGTATATAAAGATTGTGATCAAGGTTGATAAAAAAGTATAAACTTATAGACACTATAAAGGCAAATATAAATTGAATAATAATCTTAGCCTTAGGTGTAAGCCCTGATTGATTTGTTTTACCTATGATTTTAGATATATCATCTTTTGCACCTATGATAGCAAAAAGCAAGATTATTAATATCGCCATTAGCACATAGGGATTGTCGAGTTTGACCGTAAATAAAGAGGCTATAAAGGCGGAGAATGCAAATACTATACCGCCCATAGTGGGAGTTCCTCCTTTTTTTTGATGAGTTTCCGGAGCAAGATTGAAGATGGGTTGATTCATTTTTTGTTTTTTTGCCCATTTGATGAATTTTGGCATCAAAAAAAGTGTTAATATAAAAGCTACAAAGAAGGCTATACCGGCTCTTAGAGTGATATAGTGAAATAAATTTATATGAAATGATGAAAATAACCAATAAAGCATAGAAAAATTTCCTTGATAAATATAAAAGGAAAATTATAGTAAAATTTTGCTACGAAATACATTAAGGGTACTCTTAATATTTAGGAATAATTTGTGAAAAAAGTAGTTTTGATTATTACTGATGGTATAGGCTTTAACTCTTCATGTCAAAATAATGCTTTTTGTATGGCTAAAAAACCAACATACGACTATCTGTTTAAAAATGTCGCACATTCTCTTGTCAAGACTTCAGGACTTGCAGTAGGACTTCCCGAAGGACAAATGGGTAATAGTGAAGTAGGACATATGAGCATAGGTAGCGGAAGAGTGATATATCAAAATCTTGTCAAGATAGCAAAAGCCATAGAAGATGGCTCTATAAACAACAATGAAACACTTAATAATCTCCTCCAAAAAAGTGATACCTTGCATCTTATAGGACTCATAAGTGATGGGGGAGTACACTCCCACATATCCCACACGATAGCTTTGGCAAAATTGGCAAAAGATAAAGGTAAAAAAGTCTATATACATATGATAAGCGACGGCAGAGATGTTGATCCGAGATCTGGCATCAATTATCTTGACGACATAGAAAGTATTTGTGATAAAGATATAAAACTTGCTACCATTAGTGGCAGATACTATACTATGGATAGAGACAATAGATGGGATAGAGTACAAAAAGGATATGATGCCATAGTGAAAGCCATGCCTAAAACTAAGCTTTCGCCAAAAGAGTACCTTGAGCAATCATACAATAAAGATATAACGGATGAGTTTATCGAACCGGTAGCTTTTGAGGGATACAAGGGTTTCAAAGAGGGAGATTCCGTCTTATTTACCAATTTTAGAAACGATAGGATGAGAGAGATAAGCAAAGCTATCGGATTTGAAGATTTTAGTGAATTTGAAAGAGAATATATAAAAGTCAATGTTGCTACGATGACGGAGTATGATAAAAGCTATCCGTTTCCCATACTTTTTAAGAGCGAAAAGCCTAAAAACACTCTTGGAGAAGTTATATCTGATGCGGGACTTAGCCAATTTCATACGGCAGAAACGGAAAAGTATGCTCATGTTACATTCTTTTTCAATGGAGGAGTGGAAGAGCCTCTTGTAAATGAAACGAGAGTTTTGATACCAAGTCCAAAAGTTGCTACCTATGACCTTAAGCCCGAAATGAGTGCAAATAAGGTTTCACAAGCAGTGCAAACTGCAATAGAGCAAGAGTATGACTTTATCGTAGTAAATTTTGCAAATGGAGATATGGTTGGACATACGGGAGTTTTTGAAGCAGGAGTAAAAGCAGTAGAAACTGTTGATTTTGAGATAGGCAATATCTTGAAAAAAGCAAAGAAAAATGACTATTCGGTAGTGATAGTAAGCGATCATGGCAATGTTGAAATGATGAAAGATAAAAATGGAAATATTTTGACAAATCACACTACATTTGATGTTTTTTGTTTTATAGTAGATAAAGAGATAGAAGAGATAAAAGATGGAGCATTGTGCAATATAGCACCTACTGTTTTAAAACTTATGGGGCTTAAAATTCCACAAGAGATGGACAAAGCACTATTTTAGGAGGATATATGAAATTTAGTGGAAAAAATGTTTTAGTAACTGGAGCAAGCAGAGGAATTGGCAAAAAAATTGCTACGGTTTTATCAAAATATGGCTTGAAAGTGTGGATAAATTATAGAAACGATCCTACTCTTACCGACGAGTTAAAAGATAGCATAGAAAAAAAAGGTGGTAGTGCAGCTGTTGTAAAGTTCGATATAACCGATGAAGATGCTATAAAAGAGGCCTTAAAAGTTATCATAGAAAGTGATGGAGAGTTGTCGTATGTCGTAAATAATGCAGGTATTACACTTGATAAACTATCCATAAGAATGAAAACACAAGAGTTTGAAAAAGTTTTGCAGACCAATTTGACATCTGCATTTGTAGTTTGCAGAGAATCTTTAAAATTGATGAGCAAAAAGAGATTTGGAAGTGTTGTGAATATCTCCTCCATAGTGGGAGAAAGTGGCAATGCAGGACAGGTGAACTATAGTGCAAGCAAAGGCGGTATGATAGCTATGACCAAAAGTTTTGCACTTGAGGGAGCAAGCAGAGGCATAAGGTTTAACTCCGTAACTCCGGGTTTTATAGCTACTGAAATGACGGATAAATTGAGTGATGAAGTTAAAAAGAGTTATACTGAGAAAATACCTTTAAAAAGATTTGGAGAACCGTCTGATGTAGCTGAAGCGGTAGCTTTTTTATTAAGTGATAGTGCATCGTATATAACGGGAGAGACTCTAAGAGTTAATGGCGGAATGTTGATGTAAAATGAAAAATCTTTGTAATTTAATATTTTTTTTGGTAGAATGTTAGAAATTTTTTGAAGGAGAATATAATGGCATTAATTGATGAGGTTAAAGAGGTTGTTGTAGAACAGCTAAATGTAAACCCTGATGAAGTTAAAGAGGATTCGAAGTTTGTAGAAGATTTGGGAGCTGATTCTTTGGATGTAGTTGAGCTTGTTATGGCACTTGAAGAGAAGTTTGATATAGAGATTCCTGATAGTGATGCTGAAAATATAATAACTGTCGGTGATGCTATAAAATATATAGAAAATAATAAATAGAGTTTACATATTGATATATTGGTAAATTTACCAATATATCAATATAAAATTATTACAAAATTAAGGGGTAATTTTGAGAAGAGTTGTGATAACCGGTTTAGGGATGATAAATTCAGTAGGATTTGATAAAGAGAGTTCTTTTAAGGCCATAATAGAAGGTAAATGTGGCATTAAAAGAATTAGTTTGTTTGATACAGAGAAACACTCCGTTAAAATCGCAGGAGAAATTAGTGATTTTGATCCTAAGAAAGTGATGAACCCTAAAGATGTTAAAAAAGCCGATAGATTTATACAGCTTGGTATCTGTGCAGCACAAGAGGCTATGAATGATGCCGATTTTAATGAATATGATAGTGATAGATTTGGTATAAGTGCGGCTTCCGGAATAGGTGGCTTAACTAATATCGAAAAAAATTCTATCATTTGTAACAATAGAGGACCCAGAAGAATATCCCCGTTTTTTATACCATCTTCTCTTGTCAATATGCTTGGCGGTTTTGTGTCCATAGAGCATAAATTAAAAGGTCCCAATCTTTCATCTGTAACAGCTTGTGCGGCAGGAACTCATGCCATAACTGAAGCAGCTAAAACCATTATGCTTGGCGGTGCCGATAGAATGCTTGTTGTTGGAGCCGAAGCTGCTATATGTGAGATAGGTGTAGGAGGTTTTGCTGCTATGAAAGCTCTTTCTACAAGAAATGATGACCCTCAAAAAGCATCCAGACCTTTTGACAAAGATAGAGATGGTTTTATTATAGGGGAAGGTGCGGGTTCATTAATCCTTGAAAGTTACGAAGCTGCAAAAAACAGGGGAGCTAAAATCTATGGTGAACTTATTGGATTTGGTGAAAGTGGAGATGCAAACCATATAACTACTCCTGCACCTGAAGGCGAAGGGGCATATAGAGCTATAAAAGCCGCTCTTAAAATGGCAGGAAATCCTACGGTTGACTATATAAATGCTCATGGAACAAGTACGAAATATAATGATTTATATGAAACAATGGCTATAAAAAAAGCTTTTCAAGATAATATTCCTTTAGTTAGTTCTACAAAAGGACAGATAGGGCATTGCTTGGGAGCCGCAGGAGCAAGTGAAGCAGTTATATCATTGATGGCATTAAGAGATGGGATAATTCCGCCGACGATAAATTATGAAACTCCGGATCCTGACTGTGATCTTGATTATGTTCCTAATGTTGCCAGAAAAAAAGAGTTAAATGTTGTTATGAGTAACTCTTTTGGTTTTGGAGGCACCAATGGTGTTGTTATATTTAAAAAGATAGACGAGTAGTATTGTGGCTACATATTTGGATTTTGAAAATAGAATTAAACAGATAGATGATGATATAACTCATGCTAAGATAAAAAATGACTATGAAGCAGTTAAAATCTTAGAAAAAGATCTTGAAAAAGAGATTAAAAAAACATATAAAAATCTTAGTGATTATCAGAAACTTCAACTTGCAAGACATCCTGATCGTCCTTATGCACTTGACTATATACGAATTTTACTCAAAGATTATCACGAAATTCATGGCGATAGAGCTTTTAGAGATGATTCGGCGATAGTTTGTTTTATAGGTTATATCGGAGAAGAGAAAGTTGTTGTGATAGGTGAGCAAAAAGGAAGAGGCACCAAGTATAAACTAAAAAGAAATTTCGGTATGCCAAATCCGGAAGGCTACAGAAAAGCTTTAAGAGTTGCCAAAATGGCTGAAAAGTTTAAACTCCCGGTACTTTTTTTGATAGATACTCCCGGTGCATATCCCGGTATAGGAGCCGAAGAAAGAGGACAGAGTGAAGCGATAGCGAGAAATCTACTTGAACTTAGTCGTCTAAATACTCCTACGATTTCCATTGTTATAGGCGAAGGTGGAAGTGGGGGAGCTTTAGCTATAGGAGTTAGTGATAGATTTGCTATGATGAAGTACTCTATATTTTCCGTCATATCTCCGGAGGGTTGTGCGGCTATACTATGGAATGATCCCTCAAAACAAGAGCAAGCTACAAAAGCTATGAAGATAACAGCAGAAGACTTAAAGCAATTAAATCTAATAGACGATATTATAGAAGAGCCTAAAAATGGAGCTCATAGAGATAAACACAAGGCTGCCGAAAATCTTGGAAACTATTTTTTAAATGAGTTAAAAAAACTTAAAGCTCTTCCGGATGAAGAGCGAATGGAAAATAGATATAAAAAGATTATCTCTGTAGGTAGTTATAAAAAACAGTAAAAATTTCCATATATTCATTTGTAAAAATTATAAAGTTATTTAGATATTATCAAGATAGATAGTGATATAATCAACATATTAATATAAGATAACTTTATCTTAAGGAATTAAATAGAGAATTTTATTAAATTTTTTAAGCAAAAGAATTGAGGATTTAAAATGGATTTAAAATCTTTAAAATTAATAAGAATACTATATGTTGAAGATGAAAAGGAGTTGAGAGAAAGTGTTGTAGAAAATTTAAAACCTTTCATCAAGTCAATTTTTGTAGCAAAAGATGCACAAGAGGGGCTTGCAATATATAAAAATTTAAAAAATTCTATAGATATCATAGTTACCGATATCAAAATGCCTTATATGGATGGTACGGAAATGATAGATGAGATAAGAAGATTTGATAAAGATGTGCCAGTGATTTACACGACCGCATTTGATGACTCTTCTTTGCTTATAAGAACAATAAAACAATCAATAAGTGGCTACATACTAAAACCTATAGATATTGAGGAACTTCTCAATACGATTATAAAAGCTTATGCATCTGTGGAAAATAAGAATCTTAGAGAATATCTTAAAGATGCAAATAAAATATTGCAAAAAAAAGTTGATGAAAAGACAAAAAATTTGTTAAATATATTATATACCGATACATTAACTGAACTTCCGAATAGAAATGCACTCTTAAAAGATATGAATCAAATGCAAAATGATTTTATGATAGCTATAATTGACATCGATTCATTTGGAAATATAAATGATATTTATGGTGTAGAGACGGGAAATTTTGTTTTGAAATTTTTTTCTCAATTTTTACAAAATATTATAAATACCAAAGAGTATAAACTATATCGTTTAGGTTCAGATGAATTTGCAATTGCCAATTTTATACATAAAGAAAATATTTATTATATAGATGAGATTAAAAATATTATTAACAATTTGAAAAATAAAAAAATATTTTTACCAAATTTTGAAGTGGAAATATATATTGGCATCACAATAGGTATGGCAGTAGGTAAAAAGTATATTTTAGAAAAAGCTGATATGGCTTTAAAAAAGGCTTCTGAAAAAAATCAAAATTTTTATATTTTAAAAGATAGTGATATTGTTAAAAATGAGTATAAAAATCATATAAAATGGATAAATATTATAAAAAATTCTATAGCCGAGAAAAACATAACCCCATTTTTACAGCCTATTGTAGATAAAAATGGAGATATCCAAAGCTATGAAGCTCTAATGAGAATAGAAGATGAAAAAAACATATATTCTCCTTTTGATTTTTTACAAATTGCTCAAAAGGCAAAAATGTATTTTGAATTATCTAAGATAATGATAGATAAAAGTATGAAAATGGCGGTAGAACATCAAAAAATTTTTAGTATCAATTTATCTTATCTTGATATGGTAAATCCGGAAATATTTGAATATATAAGAGATAAATTAAGTTACTATAATGCTGGAAATAATATTATTTTTGAAATATTAGAACACGAAGAGATAAATGATTTTGAAAAGATTTATAAATTTATATCTATGGCAAAAAATATGGGAGCTAAAATAGCTATAGATGATTTTGGAAGTGGGTATGCAAATTTTATATATATATTAAAAATAAAACCAGATTTTGTCAAAATTGATGGCTCTATTATAAAGGAAATTGATAAAAATTATGGAGCACTTACGATTGCTAAAGCTATTGTGGAGTTTTCAAAAAAATTAAATATAACAACTATTGCTGAATTTATACATTCGAAATCAGTTTTTGAAGTGGCAAAATCTATAGGTATTGATAAATTTCAAGGATTTTATTTTTCCAAGCCTACTAAAAATTTAGATAAGATTATTTTGAAATGCGAGAATTAAACTTTTTTAAAAGATATATATTTGCACTATTTATTATAGGGGTACTTTCTATTTCAGCCTATATAAATATGGTGCACCTAATAGATAAACAATCAAAATATGCAGAGATTATCAATAAATCCGGAAGACAAAGAATGTTATCTCAACAAATAGCACTTTTTGCCATCTACTACAAGATAAAAAAACTAAAACAAATAACTGACAAAATGGAGCAGAGTCATAATTTTCTTACAAATCTACCCAATCTCTCAAAACTTGAAAAAAAATTACTCTTTGAAAAACCGATTTATCTTGATAAAAGAGTTAAACGGTACATAAAAAATGCAAAAAGCTTTTGTAAACATAGAAACGGACATAGTCTTTCGTATATTTTATCTCATTCACAATCTCTTTCAAAAGATTTGGACAAGCTAACAAATGCTTATCAAAAAGATAGCGAAAAGAAAGTAAAGGAACTTATTCTAAATGAAAGAATTATACTTTTTTTGACTCTTTTTACTCTACTTGTGGAAGCTCTTTTTATATTTAAACCAGCAAATGATAAAATTAAAGAGAAAACAGAAGAGTTAATAAAAGAAAAAAGTTATGAAGAGACTATTTCAGAGTTAAGTCCTACAGCAATCATAGCTATAGAAGAGAATCAGAAAATAAGAAGATACAATAAACATGCCCAAAAGATATTTGGGTATACCAAAGATGAGATGATAGGAAAAGACAATCTTTATCTTATAATACCCGATAAATATATAAAAAAACATAAAGAAGCAGTTAAAAGATTTTTTGAAACCAATAAAATGAAATATTCAAAACAGCATCTTGAAGTTGAAGGAAAAAGAAAAAATGGAGATGTTTTTTCTATAAGGCTTTCATTGGCATCTGCTTTTTTTAAAGGAGATCAAAAGATAGTAATTGCCAATATTACGGATTTAAGCGAAGAGAAAGAGAAGGATAGAATGCTGTTGCGACAATCAAGAACGGCAGCATTAGGAGAAATGATAGGCAATATTGCACATCAGTGGAGACAACCTTTAAGCTCTATTAAAACGATAACAAGTGGTATAAAATTGAGAAAAAAGATGGGACTTATTGACGATGAAGAGTTAGAAAAAGGGATGAGTAAAATTATGGAATATACTGATTATCTATCTCAAACTATTAGTGATTTTAGATCTTTTTTTGCCAAAGAACATCATAAAGAGTCTTTTAGGATTGCTGATGTTGTCTATAGAGCAGTTTCTCTTAGTGATGCATCTTTTAAAAACAATCACATAAGTGTAGAGTATGATTTCGAAAAGGATATGATCTCCGCAAGATATCTCGGCTATCCTAATGAATTAACACAAGTTTTGCTAAATATTTTAAATAATGCTAAAGATGCTATGGTTGCTCAGAATATAAAAGAGAGATTGGTTAAAATTTATCTGTTTAAAAAGAAAAGTTTTTATGAAATTCAAATTTGCGATAGTGGAGGAGGAGTCTCTGAGAATCTTATTTTAAAAATTTTTGATCCCTATTTTACTACAAAACATCAATCTCAAGGAACAGGAATGGGTCTTTATATGAGTTCTCAAATTATAAAAGAGCATTTTAACGGTGATTTGAGTGTTTCAAACAAAGAGTTTTGTGCTGAAGATAAAAGTTTTTATGGAGCTTGTTTTAAAATATCACTACCCGCATAACAAAAAGCTATATTATAAATCTTACCAAGAAATATACTTTTTATGGACATTTTTAGCATGTAGCAATCTTGCAGTGGTTTTATTTGATATATGAATAGTTTTTTGTAGATGTTAATTTTTTAAGGACGAAATTTTGAAAATAAATGAATATATTAAATAAATCTTAATTTTAAATTATCGGGAAGTATAGGAGAGAAACTCTCCTATACTTTTATTTAGTGTACTTCTCTCCAGAGTTTTGATTTCCAAAGATAAGCAAATAGTGTAAAGATGATAAGGAAACCTATGATTTTTGGTATCAAAGATTCTCTTTCTACTTTTTTGCTATCTCCAACACTCTCAAGATAACTGATAACTTTTTCAGTACTCTCTTTTGTAAGACCGACTCTCGGCATAGATGTACCTTTTAGTAGTTTTTGAGGATTATCTATAAAAGTTTCAAGATGCTCTTTGCTCTTTGCTCTAACTATTATGGATAAATCCGGTGGAGTAGCTGCAAGATATTTTAATAAATGCTCTTTGTACTTAGAAACTTTTAGCTCATAAGCAAGTTTTTCGGTATCGGATTTAAATTTAGGCATCTCTCCAAGTTGTGTCACTTTATCATATTTTACACCGTGACATCTACCGCAAGCTGCTATAAAAGTCTCTTTTGCTTCCATCTCTTTAGGTGCTATGGATTTAAGATATGCAACTATATCGGAAACCTCTTTGTTTTTGTCGCCGCCTACACCATAAAATCCAGGCATCGGAAAAGGTTTCTTAGCATTAAATTTTTTAGCATTTAAAAATGTATGAGCAGGATTAAGTATAAAATGCTTTAAAAATTTAGCATCATATAGATATCCGACATTACTAAGATCCGGCGGTGCTACTCCGAATGATGCAGCTGCGGCATCTGCCGGCATAGGTGCTGGTATCTTGGCTACTTTTATACCATGACAGCCTGTACATCCTGCATTGACAATAAGTTGTTTGCCCTTTGCTGGATCACCTTTATAGTCTATAGCTTTCAAATCATTAAATTGAAAATTTGCTGGTTCTACATGGTGGTGCATCTTAGAGTGGGCATAAGGCTCAACACCATAATAAACGAGTAGGGTAAAAACAACCAATACTCCAAGAATCTTCAGCTCTCTCATTTTGCACCTCCTGCTCTTTTTCTCTCTCTAATAGTAATCATAGGTAGTGCTATAAATAGCAATATAAAAAATCCTACGGTAAAGGTAAAACCAAACCATGGAGTTATATCAGTTCCGCCAAGTACATATACTCCGTTAGGAGGAACTTTGCCGTAAACTGCAAGACCTATCATATCTATAAGCATTAGCCAAAACCAAATATTAAATGCACCTCTTTTGTGAGCGGGAGCAACAACGGGACTTCTATCTAACCAAGGAAGAATAAAGAATACTATATTTGCTATGGCAAAACCTAGAAGACCAAGTGTAAACGGTTTAAGACCAGCTATCGGAAAGAAAAATCCTCTAAGTACTTCATAGCTCCACAAAAAGTACCACTCAGGATATATATGAGTAGGTGTTTTCATATAATTTGCCGGTTCGAAGTTTATAGGATCCATCGCAAATTCATAATTGAAACCTACAAGATAGAAATAAAATATCAAAAATACTCCGACCACAAAAAGATCTTTACTCAAAAATACAGGCCAAAAAGGTATGACTTTAGACTCTTTTTTCTTTCCTGCTTTATACTTTTCAGCTTCTTCATCAAAATCAAAATGCTCTCCTTCTTGATTGTTAACATGAGGAATTCTAAGCGAATAGAAATGAAATACTATAGCGGCTATTATAATAATAGGAAACAACAATACATGAAGCATAAAAAATCTTGTCAAAGTTGGATCGGAAACAAAGAAGTTACCTCTTATCCAAACAACTAAATCTGGACCTATAAAAGGAATGGCTCCAAAAAGATTGGTGATAACTTGTGCAGCCCAGTAACTCATCTGTCCCCAAGGAAGCATATATCCGCTAAAACCTGCAGCTGAAAAGAGTACAAAAAGAAGCATTCCGCTTATCCATATCATCTCTCTCCCTTTTTTATATGAACCATAATATATAGCTACAAACATATGTATATATATGACAAGAAAGACTACTGAAGCCGCAACAGCATGCATATGTCTCCACAACCATCCGTAATAAACTTCTTGCATAATAGTATAGTTTACACTATCAAATGCCAATTTAGTATCAGGCTTATAATACATAAGCAAGAACAATCCGGAGATAAACAGTATTCCGAACATTGTCGTCAGTATAACACCCATTGCCCATAAAAAATTTATATTTTTAGGAATCCAATACTCTGTCATTAAAACTTTTGTAAGAGTTTCAGTAGCAAGTCTTTGATCCAACCAGTCCATAATACCTTTAGCTTTTCTTATTTCTGCCATCATAATCCCCTTAAGAAGCTTTATTTGTAGGGTTTTTAGCTATAAGTGCTTTGCACTTAGAACCCAATTCGCCAAGAACCATCTTAGTGCCCGTTATCTTATAAGGAGGTATATCAAGAGGTCTTGGAGGCGGACCGAAAGTATTTACCGCACAAGCATCATACTCTCCACCGTGACAAGCACAATAAAACTTATTTTGATCCGGTAGCCACTCAGGAATACATCCAAGGTGGGTACACAAACCTATAACAACCAAAAAATCTTTTTCGGAAAGTTTCGTATCTCTATTGTCACATTTTTTAAATTTAGTCTTATCCTTTCTTAAAATAAAGATAGGTTTACCTCTCCAAACAACTTTTCTAAACTCTCCAGGTTTTATAGTGGATAAATCCACAGTAGTAAAACCAGCAGCCATAACACTTGGCAATGGATCCCAAGTGGCTTTCATTGCACCAAGAGCGAGTACACCACCTACTGCGGCAACACTTCCGAATGCAAGTCCGAGAAAATCTCTTCTGCTTTTTTCTATAGCCATTTTCTTCCTTCCTTATTGGTTTATCTTTTGTTTTTTAACTATTAAAAATAGTTTTCACAAAAAAGACAGTTAAAAGATTATATAATGATATTGCTAAAAAAATGTTTAATGAAATTAAGTAATTAGTAATTTGTCGGCAATTGTTTCGATATTGCTCTCAAGAAAATATATATTTTTAAATTTATATTGATAATAGCTTAGAGTAGTTATTTTAAAGTTGTCCGAATTATCTCTTTTATTAATGCACCAAACAAATGGTATCTTGTTTTGTTGAAATATATTGATTGAAAGAAGTGTGTCGTTGATACACCCCAGTCTATCATGTGTAATAAGAAGAGGGGTAGCATTGAAAAAATCTATAAAATCAATCATAAAAAAATTCTTATCAATAGGTACAAGAATTCCTCCCGCACCTTCGATTATAACAATATCGCAAATACTTGATATTTTTTCAAAGGCTTTTGATATTTTTTCAAAATCAATAGAGTTATTTTTTTTAGCGACAAATGGTGCTGCAGGAAGTTTAAATGTGATAGGAGTGACATCTTCTATGCCTATAGAGTAAAAGTCGGGATTTAACTGTTTTGATTTTTTAAGCAATTTTAATCCGTCTTTCGGAATATCTTCGACTCCTGTTTCAATGGGCTTGAAAGCTCCAACTTTATATCCTCTTTTTGCAAACTCTTCAAGAAGCAAAAGGGCGGTATATGTTTTTCCGATATTTGTATTGGTAGCGGTAATAAAAATCGCTTTATTTTTCATGAAAAGCTACTTTGCTTGCAAGTTCTAAAACTCTTTTGATATAACCGTGTTCATTATCTTGCCACAAAAATAGTCTTAAAAAATCTTCATTTACAATTTGTGTAAACTTTTCATCTATGATAGATGAAAAAGAGGAATTTCTAATATCTCTTGAGACAATATTTTCACAAGAAAAATTAACCCCATTTTTATCTGAAATGGATAATAATAACTCTTTTATCTTTGGTAAATTATATTTTTTTGATAACTCTATATGCAAATCAACTATCAGGCTATTTTCAACAGGAATTCTAACACTTGTAGAGTAAATTTTATTTTTCAAATGTGGCAAAAAAAATGATGTTGTATTTGCGGCATTGCTTGAAAGAGGTATTATGTTGGTTGGAGCCGCTCTGCATCTTCTTGTATCGCTATTTTTACCGTCAAGTAAGTTTTGTTCACTGGTATAGCTATGGATAGTAGTTATATTGCATCTTTTGGTACCGAAGTTTTCATCTATACTTTT
>JAMOOV010000207.1 GCA_027065125.1 Campylobacterales bacterium
AATCGGCCTGTTTATAAAAAATCTTGAAAACATCTATTTTCCTTGTTTGTTTATGGTTTTATCAACAACTATTTCACTACCGGGTTTTATCCTAAAAAAGTTATTTACTATGACTTTATCTCCCGGTTTTATCATCCCTTTGATGATATATTTATCTTTATATTCCATAAAAGAAAATATCGGACTAACACCGACATGTGAATTTTTTGCAACAAATACAATAGTTCCTTTTTGACTCTGAAGCATCGCTTTTTGAGGAATAAGCATCGCATCTTTTTGGTAAACATTCGACAATCTTACCTTTACAAAGTCCCCAGGCAGTATCTTTTTTTGAGAATTTTCCACAATAGCCCTAAACTGAACCGTTGAAGTGCTTTTTTTGATCTTTTTATCTTGATAATCCGCCACCCCTTTGGCTACAACTTTACCATCTTTTAAGATATCAATATCCAATTTACCATCTACCGTATAAACATTTTTTAACTTTTCAAAATCACTCTTGGGCATGGAAAAATAGACATAAACTTTATCTATATTGTATATATCCACAAGCGGTGTTCCGATAGTTACATAGTTTCCCGCATCTATCTTTTTGATCGTTGTTATACCGCTTATAGGTGATACGACATCGGTATAGTTATAATTTATCTTGGAGAGTTCCAATCCTGCCTTTGCGACTTCAACTCCGGCAATCGCACTTTTATATGCACTCAAAGCTCCATCTTTTTTGCTATCGCTTATAGAGTGCTGTTTGTATAGTTTTTTGGCTCTTTCCCAATCTTTTTTCGCTCTGTATAAAGAAGCCTGTGCCATTTGAAGATTTGCTTTGGCACTATCAAGCTGAGCTTTATAGATACTATCATCTATCTTGAAAAGAGTATCTCCCTGTTTTACACGATCTCCCTCTTTGAAAAATAGTTTTTCAAGTGTACCGTTTACCTTGGCAACCACGGTAACATAACTGAAAGCTTTTGTTTCTGCCGGATAGATGAGATTTTCTATCTTCAATCTTTGAGGTGTCTGAACTTCAAAAACATCAACATGAGGAGTCGGCATCTTCATGCCTTTTGGCGGACCGCCGGCAAAAACTGCTGTTGATGATAAAAATAGTGTTGCACTTAAAATTGAACTTATTAGATCGGTTTTTTTCATCTTACAAACTCCTTGATTTTCTTATTTGCATAGAGATAATATGTCGCATATGCCACCTGCAAGTTATAAAGTGCCATTTTGTATTGAGCCATTGCATTGGTTTTGACACTCAATGCATCGAGATAATCAACAACAGTAAGTATCCCGTTGTGGTATCTGTTAGACACAAGCTCAAAAGCTTTATTTGCGGCTTCGAGTGATTTTTTGGCACTTGCTATTTGACTTTTGATGGTTTTTATATTTAAAAGAGCAAGTTTTATATCTTTATTCTGCTCTTTTTTATTATAATCTATCTGTTTTTGCAAAGAGAGCTTTTGAACAAGTATCGCCTCTTTTTGTTTTTTTATAGAATCGTTATCAAAAAGCCTTATATTAAATGTCAGCATAAGTTGATTTTGATGGTCTTCTCCTTTTGGATGGAAAGTGTCGGTTCTACCATATCCGTTAAGATTGTATGTATCTTCTAAATTTACCTGCGGCATATAGTAAGCATCTAAAGATTTTGCACTGTATTGGATAGTTTTTTGCTGTGCTTGGAGAATTTTGATGCTATCGAGTGTGTCCGGTTTGGTGGCGGGAGACGGCGGAACGATCTGTGAATTGCCGATATTTGTTATATCCTTTCCCGCATACAGAGATAACTCTTTTTTGCTTTCTTCGATTTGATACTCTTTTTCATCTATCAGATAGATAGTATTTTGCAATGATGCTTCTATCTTTTTGACTTCATCTTCCGTAACCGTTCCGACATTGTATAGATTTGTTACCCTTTTATACTCTGCGGTTAGATACTCTTTTGTCTTTTTCAAGGCATCAAGATTTGCCAAAAGGGATTTGATTTGAAAATAGTATCTGACTATATCAAATTGTAATTTCTTCTTAAAAAATTTATTTACAAACTTTAGTGATTGATACTCAAACTTCTTTGCATTTATCTTATATTTTTTGCTATTTCCGTCAAATAGATTGAAAGAGATTTTTGCATAACCGTTATAGATATCCCCCGGTCTCATATCTGATCTTGGATCAACTCTTTGATAAACACCACCTACATCTATCTTGGGATAATAATCTTTCTTGATAGATTGACTCTCAAGTAGAGGTTTTTTCATATCTATCTCTTTTGATTTACTCAACTCATTATGCGACATAGCATAATCCAAAATAGATCCCAAATCTCCCGCATTTACAAAAATTGCAATTACTGCAACTAAAAAAACTTTTTTCACCTCTATACTCCTTTTACAAAGTTTAATACTGTATTTTTAAGCTTTAAAACAAACTCATCCTTGCTTACATTTTTACAAAATGCTCCGTTTTGCAATTTGTCAAATCTTTTGCTAAATGTATCACTCATAATAAAAAAGTCCGTTACACCGATGATAAAATACATCACAAAAGCCGTGTCGTCATTTTTAAATCCACCCTCTTTTTTACCCTCTTGCAATATCTCCTCAAGCCTCTCTTTTATACTTGATATGAGTAAAATTACTTCGTTTGAGAGATTGTCTCCTCCGCCGATTATCTCTCTTACTATCAAAAGGACATCTTGTCGCTTTCTTTCAAACATCACATCTATAAAACTTTTCAATTTCTCTTCCGCTGTTTTACAGATAGATAATCTTTTATCGATTTCATTTTGCAACTCCTGCACATTTCTTACGATCACCGTTTCAAAAATCTCCCGTTTACTCTTAAAATGGTAATAAAAAGTAGCCTTATTTATACCGATCCTTTTCGATAGTGCATCCACTCGAACACCAGCAAAACCAAGCTCCGCAAAAACTTTAGCGGCAGTTGCGATGATCTTCTCTTTCGTATCCATATCTTTATCCTTCCATACCAACTGGTTGGTCGGAATAATAGCACAAAAATTCTTTATCAAATATAAAACATTCTTACCAATTTTCTACTTCCAGTCATATCACAACCTATTCAAAAGTGATCGTTGTCATCTTGGAATATTTTAATTTTAGCTTTTTTTGCTATACTTCCACTCAAAAAGGCTATAGATGAACGAAAAAGAAATTTTTAATAGAGCAAATAACAAATGCGAATTATGTGAAAGTGAAAAGAATATTTCGATATATGAAGTTTACAAAAGCGATGACAATAACGGATATACCCTACTTTGTGAAAACTGCAAAAACCAAATAGAATCTCAAAATTATGATGAAAATCATTTTAACTGTTTAAATAACACAATGTGGAGTGAAGTTCCTGGCATTAAAATTTTAAGCTATAAAATATGGCAAGCTTTAGGCAGAAGCGACATGGCGGATATGATGTATTTAACGGATGAAGAGATGGCGATAGCCAATAAAAAAGAAGAAGTTATAAAAGATACGAGCGGAAATATCTTAAAAACCGGTGACAGTGTAAGTGTGATCAAAGATCTTGAAGTAAAAGGTGCCGGTAGAACAATCAAAAGAGGAACTGTTGTTAAAAATATAAGAATGTGCGATGTCGAAGGTCATGTATCTTGCAAGGTAAGCGGCATCGGACAAGTTTATCTAAAAACGGAATTTCTCAAAAAGATATAATTCTCTCCTCGCTCTTTGTCTAATCGCAATTTAAAATAAGGAGGAAGTCCCTTTGATTACCAAACAGTAAAGATCGGAGTGATAAGAAATATACTACTTGCTAATAGCATCTTTTACCTTTGACAGCAAAATCTCTTCAATCTTTTTACAAGTATCTACAAAAGCATCAAACTCTTTTTTATCTGAGTCTTCAAAACTGATATGGATTTTTTACAGGACGAGAAAATATAAAATAAGTCTCCTGCACATGGTTGCAGACATCACCAATACTTTTTTATTTGGCACTTTTACACCCTTTATTTAACTTAGGAATATCAAGTTTAAGACAACTTATCTCTTTTAAGATATTTTGCCTAAAAATATCAAGCGGCTCTCTAATACTATAATATGCCCATTTACCCCTTCTTTCTACTTTTAAAAAACCCGCCTCTTTTAAGATTTTTAGATGTCTTGAAACTCGCGATTGAATCATATCAAATGAACTTTCTATATCGCAAACACACACTTCTGCATTTTTATCAATAAATCTTAGAATTTTTACTCTTGTTTCATCGTTAACTGCACTTATGGTTTTAAGAAATATTTCCATTTGAATCCTCCATACTTGATTTTAAGACTATATCATATTTATGCTTTCATCAAGATATATTGATACATAGCAAATGGTGTCATTAGTGTAATAAGGTTTGATTTTTGAAAAGTATTTAAAATATTTTTTAGGCATCTTATTTATCTAAAAATTACATTACCGCCATCAAAGATGACGGCAATGTAAAACTAAAAATAAACTAATTATCAAATGGCAAAACAACTCCACCGTTAGGAGATATTTTTACATCAGTAGTTGCTTCTCCCTCGCTTTCGTTTCTTGTCAAAGGGGATTTTGGCACTTTTCTTAATATCATGCCTTTTGATACACTACCTCTTAAAAGATGGGCATAAGATATCTTTGGTGTAACTCTTGATATAACAATTTCACCAGCTTCCAACTCTTCGTAACCAAGATACTCTCCTGTGTACGGGTCTTTTAATCTCTCTCCTTTTTTATAAGCTTTAAATATATCTCCTTTATGAATACTATTGCCTCCCTGATTGACAATAATGCTATTTGATGTTACAGAGATTATCATGGGCGGATAAATATTGGATAATATATGATACAAAATCTTATCCGCAATCTTATCTGAAGCATATGCCAAAATTGCCTCTGCGGACTTTAGATTATCTTTTTCTGGAATTGCAAAATTGTAAGAGATCGTTTCACTCCATTTGATTTGCTGTGTGGCCATCGCAAGTATTCTGTATGAAATCGTAGCAACACAACCATAACCACCATCCGTATCCATAGGAATACCAAGATCATTTTGTCCTGCTTGTTCTTTTGATATCTTAAGATCTAAAAGTTTTCCTATAAAAAGATAGT
>JAMOOV010000208.1 GCA_027065125.1 Campylobacterales bacterium
ATTTAAATTAGGCGGTGCCAAAGAATTTATAGACAAAGACAATCGTTTTCATAGAGACTCTATGGCATATTTTTTAGAAGTGGGAAAATATGTAGATATGAATAGTGATGAATTTAAAAGAAGTGAAGTGTTAGCTACGCTTAAAGAAAACTATAAAAAACTTGAAAATAGAAAAAAATTCTCTAGCTCTAAAATTCTTCATAAAAATATACAGCAGATTTCTAAACTTATGGAACTGAATTTTGTCGAGGAGTCTATTTTAGAATTTGTTATACTTATCAACCAGTATGATATTTTAGAAGAAGCAACTGATCTTTTAGGACATAGTCTCAACACTACGCAGGCAAAAAAAGCTTTGGCCACTATACTTGATATTTCCCTCTCAGAGATCAATAAAGCATTCTCATCAAATTCAAAATTTAATAAATCCTCTATTGTTACTATATATAAAAACAATACACATTCCTTAAGTTCAAAAATTAGTATTCTTGATGATAATTTTGCAGATGATATGCTTAACCTTGATGAAAATGTTTCTGAAATGATAAAAGGTGCTGTACGACCTTGCAATGCAAGTTCGTTAAGCATAAAAGATTATGAATATATTTCTAAAGATATAGAGATTATCATTCCCTATCTTAAAAATGCTATAGAGTCCAAACAAAAAGGAGTCAATATCTTGCTCTATGGACTGCCAGGAACTGGAAAAACAGAACTTGCTAAAACTATCTCACAAAAGTTACAGACAAGACTCTTTGAGATAAGCTATGCGGATGAAGATGATGAGTCAATAGATGGGTGGCAAAGGCTCAAAGCATTTAAAGTCGCACAGTCTCTTCTTTCAAACGAAAAAATCCTCCTTATGTATGATGAAGCAGAAGATATATTTGACAGTAGCAAGAATCCTTATGCTCCAAAAAGACAAGAGAACAAAGCGTGGCTTAATCGCATACTTGAAAACAACACTATTGCAACTATCTGGATTACAAACAACATCTACTCCATTGATAATGCAATGGTAAGAAGATTTGATTTTACTATAGAGGTTCCCATACCAAATAAATCAAAACGTGCTGAAATTATTAAGAACTACTCAAATAATCTACTTGATGAGCAGAGTATAAAACTTCTTTCTGAGCATGAAAACATAGCTCCTGCACTTATTTCTCGTGCTAGTAAAGTTGTCAGTTCTATAGAGACGAAAGATAAAGCAAAAACCTTTACTCAAGTGCTAAATAATACCCTAAAAGCACAAGGATATAAAGAGATAGAAAAAAAGATAGTCACACTCCTGCCAAATCTTTATAATCCAGCATTTATAAATACAATAATAAACCTAGAAGAGCTCACGCAAGGAATACAAAAACATCCAAGTGCAAGACTTTGTCTTTATGGCCCAGCAGGTACCGGAAAGAGTGCTTTTGGCAAATATATAGCAGAGACATTAAATAAACCGCTACTCATAAAAAAAGGGAGTGATTTAATAAGTATGTATGTTGGAGAGACTGAAAAAAACATTGCTGCTGCTTTTAAAGAAGCAAAAGAAGAGAACACCGTACTTATTTTTGATGAAGTGGATAGCTTTTTAGCCAATCGAGAGGGTGCACAAAGAAACTGGGAGGTAACACAGGTCAATGAGATGCTCGTGCAGATGGAGAATTTTGAAGGTATCTTTATAGCTACAACAAACCTGATGGATAACTTGGACAAGGCAAGTCTGAGAAGGTTTGATTTGAAGTTGGAATTTGACTATCTAAAAGCTCAACAGGCTTGGAAGATCTTTTGCTCTTATGCAGAAGAGCTAAAACTTACTCCAATAGATGAAGCTTTAAAAAGCAAGATTCAGAAGCTTGACTACTTAACACCGGGAGACTTTGCAGCCATACAAAGACAGAACAGATTTAACCCACTTAAAAGTTTAAAGGATTTTGCGCAGAGACTCGAGGATGAAGTAGCTGTGAAAAATATTACAAGTAGTAATGTTATGGGGTTTTTACATGTTTAAAAAAATAGTTCAGATAGATTTTACAAATGTTACCAGTTACTGCATGAATCAAAGACTCTTGAATGCTTATGAGATTCTTATCTTCAAGATTGATCTCTCCATAGATAAAGATTTAGAGGAATATCTTCTCCTTGCAAAAATTGCAAAACAAAAAGAGATACTCCCTCTTTTTGTTGTGATAAATGGCTCAAAAAGTAGTGCAAAAGAACTTGAGAAGCTTCAAAATGAGAGCTATTTTGAAGCTGCAAATGATGCACAATTTAAAACCTTGTACAAGGAGATAGTAGGAACAGTAACAGCCAGAGGTGAGGGTGATATAAACCTTGATATTGCAGACTTAAAAACTATACTAGCTCATAATGGTCCAGCATTTTTTGGCACTGCACAAAAGTGTACATATAATGCTGCTCATATTTCTGTAGAGGAGGCGATAAAAAATGCAACAATTAAAAACCACTTACTCAGTGATATGCAGGGCATTATGGTTTACTTTAGCATTCATCCTGACTATGAGATAATGCAACTCTCTCACGCAATGGAGATTTTCTACGAACATACACATTATGACGCAGAGATAATCTGGGGAACAACGACGAACAGCTCTTTAGGTAAAGAGTATGTAAAAGCTGTAATTATTTTAACAGGATGCAAATCTCAATCAATAGCAATCAATAATTTAAAGTATAAAACCTAAACAGACATAAAGATGTCGTACGGAAAAAATAAACTCTCTTTATACAAAAGGAGGGTTTATGAGATTTTCATACAAAACAGTTAAAAGCCTCTGTAAATTAACAACAGAAGCTCGCATACAAATTCAAAAGACAAAAAACATTCAAGAGAGTTTAGAGAGACTTAAATGGTCAGTAAAAACAGAACCGTTAGAACTCAAAGATTATCAAAAACAATGGCAAGCTTTCAACATAGTACCAAATACGACAACACTTGATCATCTCATTTTAAAGTTAAAAGAGCTGACAAAATCAAAATCTAAACACATAGATTTTAATGAACTAAAGTCAGATGTGGAGTTTTTACAAGAGTACTATGAGGAGAGAAGTTGGAATGATGTGACAAGATGGCTAACAAACATTGACTCAACAATTCGTGAAACATTTTCGCACTATATGGAAACGTTAAAAGAGAGTTGAGTTCCTCTTGTTTATTGTGATAGCGTCTTCAGTTAGATAATATGATAATTTGGATAGAGTTTAGTAAAATTTATAAAGTAAATCAATAAGGCTAAAGATGTGTCAGGAATATAGTATAAAAAGTATAGTTGAACAATTTCAAAAAGGTAGTATTGAACAAATAAATTTAGATCAACAAAATGGAAGAACTATCACCCAATCTCAAGCAGGAACAGAAGCCGAATCAAGCAAAGATTATGTTGGTAGAGTTGCTTATGAATTTTTTCAAAATGCTGTTGATAGAGCTAATAGCCAAATATGGATGGAGCTTACAAAAGAAGCTTTTATCATCTCTAATGATGGTGAACCTTTTAGTATATATGTACCTACAAAGAAAGAGAAAAAAAGTGATTTTCACGCACTAAACAGTATTCATAACGGTGAAAAAGTTGCGGGAGAATCTATAGGAAATAAAGGTGTAGGCTTTAAATCTTGTTGGAATGTAAGTGAACATGTAAGAATTGAATCAATTCATAAAAAAGACAATGACACGACAGAGGAAGCTTGGGGATTTGAACTTTTTAATCCTGTAACTATTGATAACTTTACTGATGATAGTATTAAAGAGGCTATTGAAAAAGCTGGAGGGAAAGTTCCTTCATTTTATTTTCCAAAATATATAGAGAGCAAAAAAGGAAATTTTAGAGAGGATACTGTTACAAAAATAACGATATTTTTAAAAGATAGTGCTTATGATGAAATAAAAAAAGAGCTTGAAGAGTTTAAAAAAACAAAGTTTCTATTTCTTGATTTATTAAAAGGTAAAGAAGGCAAAAAGTATCAAATTCATATAACTATTGATAATAATGAGGGGAAATCACTTTATTCAAAAGATGAAACTTGGCATAAAATAGCTTTACAAGGGCACTATAAAAATGATTTAAAAAATGCAAGACAAAAAGAAAACTATAAAAATATACCAAATGAACCAAATATAGCTATAGCCTTTCCACCTGATAATGATGAACCAATAGAAAGTAAATTTTATACATATTTACCAACAAAAATAGAGTGTGGTTTTAATGTGCTTATTCATGCTGATTTTGCACTTGATAATGCAAGAGTTTCTATACCTGATAATACTTATAACAATACCATCTTAGAAATAGCTGCTAAAATGTTTGTAAATGAACTATTAAATAATAACACTTTACATAATTATAAAAATTTTGCATTATTTTTAATGCCAAAAGATAAAAATGATAAGTTTGCAAAGTTGGTATGGGAAGAGTTGATAAAAGATGATAAATTAACACAAATTTTACAAAAAGTTTACACCAAAGAGAGAAATTTTCCTAAAAAATCGTATGAACTAGTTTTTCAAGTTATCTCTCAATGGCATAGAGAAAGAAATAGTGGCGAATGGAAAGATAGTTACTACCAAGATATTTATGATAAAACAATTCAATATTTTTGTAATGAGAATATTTATATAGTTTGGATAGATAAAAAAAACAAAACTTTTTTACCTCCAAAAAAAGAGAATCGCAACTATACATATAGCTTATTTGTTAAAGAGAAAGATGAAGATGAATTAGACTACAGTTTATTAGAAGATATAAAAAATATAAAGATTACTACTTTTGAAAGCTTGGTTGATAAAACAGAGTTTTTCAGAAACAATATAGTAAGAAAATTTTCTCCATTAGAAATCTTAAGAGTATTAAAAAACTTTAAAAATGAGAAAATCATTTCTTTTGTACAGCAATTATTAGATGAAAAAAAAGAAGAGTTGTCTCAAGATGTAAAAAAAGAGCTATTAGATATAAAAATTCCTATTAATGAAGAGTTTATAGAAGTAAAAAAATGTTTTATAAATCTTGACAAAGAGATACAAGAACTTTTTACAGATAAATT
>JAMOOV010000209.1 GCA_027065125.1 Campylobacterales bacterium
ATTGTAGTGTTTGATGATATCTATGATAATTATAGAAGTTGATATAAGCTTTCACATCTTGTCTTAACTCCATCATATTCTTATAGGCATTAAGATACAATCTTTCACATTTTATGGTTCTCCAAAACAAGAGAATCGCTTTTTGCAAAGCAAAAATGTTTCCTGAAAATCTTTCTATAGCTATATTGTCAGTAGCTCTTCCTTTGGAATCCATTGATATTTGAATACCATTGTCTTTAAGTGTCTGAGTATGGATATAGCTTGTATATTGGCTTCCTTGGTCTGTATTGAAAACTTCGGGCTTGCCGTATTGTGAGAGTGCTTTATTTAATACACCCATAACAAAGTCTGTATCCATAGTATTGGAGATACTCCAACTAAGTACTGCTTTAGAGTACCAATCAATCACTGCTGCAAGATAGACTGTACCGCCATTTATTTTAATATAGGTGATATCAGTGCTCCATACTTTATTAGGTCTATCTATATCAACACCTTTAAGAAGATATGGGTATTTTGGATGATGATCATCTGTGACTGTAGTATTTATTGGTTTAACTGCAAGGATTGCCTTGATACCAAGTTCTCTGCGGTATTTAGATACTGTATTTAAACTTATATTGTACCCTTCATCAAGCAGTTGTCTATATACCTTCTCTTCTCCATAAACACACATAAACTCATCTTGGGATATCTGCATTATTCTTTGTTTGATAGTCTCTCTTGTTGGATTGATTATAGGAGTATAATAGTTATAGCTTCTGCTGATACCAAGTATCTCATGTTGTCTTGAATGTGATGGTATCGTATCGGTATTATTTACAGCTTGGACTTCTACCATCTTTCTTCTATTCGATAAGTCCAAGCTCCTTAGCTTTCCCACTGCCCAATTCCTCTCTACTGTTAATTTTCCTACTGTCCTTGCATATCTATCTACTTTTTTCTCAAGCTCTTTTATTTGATCTTTATACTCTTTAACTGCCTTAGCTGGCTCCATTGCTATCTCGGCATTTTCTAAAAACTGCTTCTTCCAATTTATGAGATTTTTAGGTAAAATACTATTTTCTTGTGCTATTTGGTTTAGAGTCTTCTCGTTTTTTAAAACCTCTAACACAAGTTTTACTTTAAATTCGCTACTAAATTTTCTTCGCTTATTGCTCATCTTTTGCCCCTTGTTTTTATTTTTATTATACTTTAAAAAAATTAAATTTGTCTTTTTTCTTGGGGTATTATAATTAGATAAGTCCAAGCTTTTTAGCTTTCCCTCAAGTCAATCTTTTTCTATAGTCAATGTCCCAACTTTTTTTGCAAGTTGATCGCTTTGTTTTTTAAGAAATTCTATCTCCTCTTTATACTCTTTCACAACTTGAGATTTATCGAATGCTAATGAAGCATTAGACAAAAACTGTTTTTTCCAGTTCTGTAGATTCTTGGGTAGCAATTTATATTTACTTGCTATCTCATTCAAAGTCTTTTCGCCTTCTAAAATTTCAAGAACTACTTTGGCTTTAAATTCAGCACTATATGTTGTTCGTTTTCTGCTCATTTTATATCTCCTGTTTTTTTGTCTCATTCTATCATTTAGGAATATAAATATTTTTGAAATTGGTTATTTTTTCTGGGGACATTATATTTTTTAATGATTTAATGGGGGTTTAAGGTGGCAACTGACCCCTTTTATCTTTTCTAAATTGTCTTCGTTTGTTGCTCATCTTTTACCCTTCGTATCTCTATTTTTGTATTTTAACATTTTTTTGAATTGTCTTATTTGTTGGGGTATTATATTGCTTTCTAAGTTCATTTTAATTATAATATGTAAAAGGAGTACAAGATGGAAGAGTTGATAGATAAAAAGTTCAGAGAGGAGAAGAGATGGGTAAGTACCGGTAATATATTTGTAAGATTTTTTGCATATTTGCCTTTGTGGGTTGCTACTCAGTTCTTTTGGGGATTAGCTTGGACACATATAGAGTTTATGCAAAAAGCTTCGGAGCCGATATTTTTTTTATTAGCATTTGGTGTGCCTCTCATACTTCCTGCTTTTATGGAGACTCTGGTTTATATTCAACGAAAGAAGAGGGGGCTTAGTTATTTTGGTAATGTTTCAAAGCAGTGGAGAGAGGATGCGATGGATTATCTCTTGAGGCAGAGAGCGGAAGCGGAGAAGAGAGCGGGGATTAATAGTGAGGATAAGAACAATATAAGATATTGGCATAGGCTTTTAAAAGATGGAATAATCAGTAAAAGTGAATTTGAGACCAAGAAGAAAGAACTTTTGGCTTTGAAATAAGGGTGCAAAGCACCCCGCATTTTTCAGTAAAATTTAAGCTAATTTTCCAATATAAAAGGGGTCAGAGCTTGAATTTTGAATTTTAAACCGTTATAATGCAAGAGTATTTTATGCTCTAAAGGATGATTTATGGCAAGAAGAGTCAGGGTCAATGAAGCAGGGTTTCATCATGTTTACAATCGTGGGGTCGAGAGAAGAGATATATTTTTAGAAGATAGCGATAAAGACAAGCAATCCACCCTAAAATGAAAAATCCAACCATTGTAATGCTTACTGACCGTAATGATTTGGACGATCAACTCTTTGGCACTTTTGGGGTGGATTAAATTGCAAACAACTGTTAAGACAAACCGATGCAAGCGGAGAGTCGAAAACATATAAAAGAGTTGTTAAAGGTTTCGGGTGGTGGTGTAATATTTACAACTATCCAAAAATTTGCACCATCAGAGGGTAATGTTTACGAAACATTATCTGAAAGAACCAATATCGTTGTTGTGGCAGACGAAGCACACCGTAGCCAATACGGTTTTACAAGTCGGGTTGTAGAAACAGAAGAAGACTCAGAGATAAGATACGGAAATGCAAAATATTTAAGAGATGCTTTACCAAATGCTTCTTACATTGGTTTTACAGGAACACCCATAGAAAAAGAGGATAAATCAACCCCTGCTGTTTTTGGTGATTATATTGATGTTTATGATATTAAACAATCTGTTGACGATGGAGCAACAGTTCCTATTAGCTACGAATCTCGTTTGGTTAAAATAAAACTTGATGAAAAAACAGCCAAAAAATTAGACAAAGAAATAAACCAAATTTGCGATGCTACCGAAGAACAAATCGAAAAAGCCAAGAAAAGAAACAGCTACAATTGATGCCGTAGTTGGTCACCCTGATAGATTAAAAGATGTTGCCAAAGATATAGTAAGCCACTTTGAAGCAAGGCAAAAAGTTTTTGAGGGCAAGGCAATGATTGTAGGGATGACACGAAATATTTGTGTGAGATTATACAATGAAATTGTTGCACTAAAACCCAAATGGCATAGTGATGATTTAGACAAAGGAGTGATTAAGGTTGTAATGACAAGTTCGTCAGATGATCCTGAATTGTTTCAACCACACCATACCACAAAACAACAGCGAAAAGATTTAGCTACTCGAATGAAAGATATTAATGATGAATTAAAATTAGTAATTGTTCGTGATATGTGGCTTACAGGGTTTGATGCACCAAGTATGCACACTTTGTATGTAGATAAAAAGATGCAAGGACATAACTTAATGCAGGCAATTGCAAGAGTAAACAGAGTTTATAAAGACAAGCCGGGTGGTTTGGTAGTTGATTATATTGGTATTGGTCAAGATCTTAGAAATGCAATGGCAACATATCTGCAAAGCGGTGGCGAAGGAAAACCGATTGTTGATATAAAAGAGGCTATTGCCGGGATGAAAGAGAAGTTTGAAATCACAGAGCAGATGCTTAATGGTTTTGATTATAAATCATATTTTAAAGTTAATACAGCTGAAAAATTACAAATATTACTTGGTGCAGGGAACTTTATTCTTTCAGATATAAAACTAAAAGAGAGATTTTTAAAAGAAGTAACTATACTTTCTAAACTTTTTGCCATGTCGATTCCAAGTCCTGATGCAGAAATGATAAAAGATGAAGTTGCATTTTTTCAAGCTGTAAAGGCAAGAATTGGTAAATTTTCGAGTAACGGAATAAAATCAGATTATAAAGTAGAAACAGCTATCAAGCAAATCGTTGATGATGCACTTTCGAGTGATGGTGTGATTGATATTTTTGAAGCCGCAGGAGTAAAGAAGCCTTCAGTAAGTATTTTATCAGATGAGTTTTTATTGGAAGTTAAAAATATGTAACAAAAAAATATTGCTTTTGAGCTTTTGAAAAAATTATTGAGCGATGAAGTAAGGATTCGTAAAACAAAAAATTTAGTACAAGGAAAGAAATTTTCAGAGATATTAAAATCCGTTGCAAAATGCTATCATAACAATCAAATCGATTCAGCACAGGTATTGCAAGAATTATCAGAGATTGCAAAAGAGATGCATTTAGAAGATTTTAAATCAGAAGAGCTTGGACTTACTCCAGAAGAGTATGCTTTTTACAGTGTATTAAGTAAAAATAAATCAACCAGTTTTTTAGATGATGATAAAATGAAAGAGTTGATTCATGCGATTGTTGATGTAATTAGAAAAAATTCGAGTTATCATGATGCAAAAGGTATTATTTTTGATGCTCATGATTCTGGATTATATCCCAATACAGCAAGAAGATATATTCTCATAAATTAAACAATGTTTTAAGAGATTTATATGCAATATTATCAGAGCAAGATAAAAAGAATTGGAGGTATTGTCTTTAATAATTTAAGCAAAAAGTCTTCCATGATTATCTTTTAATGAATTTTTAAAATTTCATGGGATTTGGCTGGAATTTATCTCCATTCATTAACACTTTAATCAAAAATTAAATCTTTTTAAGATATAATTCGCTTTTAGTCTATTGTTTGGACAAAATTTATCAAAAGGAATAGCGGATGTATGCTATTATGCAAAATGGTGGGAAGCAATACAAAGTTCAAGAGGGAGATTTTGTAAATCTCGACAAGCTTGACGCTCAGCCAAAAGATACCATAGAGGTAACGGAAGTACTTGCTGTCAATGACGGTGAGTTTAAAGTGGGTACTCCATTTGTTGATGGAGCGAAAATAGAATTAGAAGTTGTAACTAATGCAAAAGCCAAAAAGGTTGTTATCTTCAAAAAGAGAAGAAGAAAAGATAGCAAGTTAAAAAAAGGTTTTAGAAGAGAATATACTCGTGTAAAAGTTACAAAGATAGTACTATAAGGAGAAGAGATGGCTCATAAGAAAGGTCAGGGTAGTACCCAGAATAATAGAGACAGTGCAGGAAGAAGGCTTGGTGTTAAAAAGTTCGGTAGTGAGTTTGTTAAAGCCGGAAACATCATCATAAGACAAAGAGGGACAGCTACACATCCGGGAAATAATGTTGGAATGGGAAAAGACCATACACTATTTGCTTTAATTGACGGATATGTAAAATTTGAAAGAAAAGACAAACATAGAAAAAAAGTTTCGGTTTATCCGGCAGCTTAACTTATCAATAGCGGACAAGATATATTTTGTCCGCACACTCCTCTCATCTTACCCAATTTATCAATTTTAAAGGTTTATAAATGTTTACTGACAATGTGGAACTAACACTCAAATCCGGAAACGGCGGTGCGGGTTCAGTTTCGTTTAGAAGAGAAAAATTCGTTATAAAAGGCGGACCCGATGGCGGCGATGGCGGCGATGGCGGCGATGTGTATATAGAAGTTGATAACAATACTAATACACTATCTCATTTTAGAGGTAAGCATATACTAAAAGCAAAAAATGGGAATCAGGGTGAAGGTAGAAGAAGATTTGGTAAAAAAGGTGAGTCTTTGACGATAAAAGTGCCACCGGGAACTCAAATAATAGATGCTCAAACTCAAGAGGTTTTGTTTGATTTAGTCGATGAAGGGCAAAAAATAAAGTTTTTAAAAGGCGGCAAAGGTGGACTTGGCAATTGGCACTTTAGAAGCTCGACCAATCAAAGACCAACTTATGCTCAGCCTGGTTTGCCGGGAGTCGAGCTAAAAGTAAGACTTGAATTAAAGCTTATAGCCGATGTAGGGCTTGTTGGTTTTCCCAATGTTGGCAAATCTACCCTCATCTCCACTATATCAAATGCAACTCCGGAGATAGCAAACTATGAGTTTACAACTTTGACACCTAAGCTTGGAGTAGTAAATGTTGATGAGTATAGCTCTTTTGTGATGGCAGATATACCGGGCATAATTGAAGGGGCTAGCGACGGGAGAGGATTGGGATTGGATTTTTTGAGACATATAGAAAGAACGGAATTTTTACTATTTATGCTTGATGTGTCAAATTATAGATCATTAAAAGAGCAATATGAGGCTTTGAAAAAAGAGTTAAAAGTATTTTCCAAAGTATTAGATAAGAGAGCTTTTGCTATAGCAATAACCAAAATAGATACAATGGAAAAAGATGAATTAAACAAAAAGATGAAGAAGTTTTTTCAAGATATCGATATCCAAAAGAGTGAAAAAAATGAGTATGGTTTTGATGAAAATTATATATTTTTCAATCAAGATAGATATGAAATAGATGATAAAAAGCCATTTTTTATAGCTCCTTTGTCTGCAGTTGCAAACATAAATACAAATGCGGTAAAATTTGCACTCTTTAATGCTTGTAAATACCCAACCGAAAGTAGCCACGATTAATAGCACAAAGAGAATAGCATGAGTACGAGGTGGATTTGTGGAGGAGTACCCAAAGGTAATTCAAGCAAGTCTATATACTTAAAATAATTCTTTAAGCTTTTTTGAGTAAAATTGATAACCCAATAAGTGTTTTTTGTGATGCTTTTTTATTGCAAGGAGTTTTTTAGATTGAAAAGAGTTGTTGTAAAAGTCGGAAGTCATGTATTAAGTGAAAACAATCGTATAGCAAAGGATAGATTGAAAAATCTTGTTAAGTTTGTGTCTGAATTAAATGACAAATTTGAAGTGATACTGGTAAGTTCCGGTGCAGTTGCGGCAGGATATTCTAAAATCAAGCTTGATAAAAGTATTATCGCGAACAGACAAGCTATAGCCGCAGTAGGACAGCCTCATCTTATGAGAGAATATCAAAAACTTTTTGAGAAATATGATAAATTGACAGCACAATTTCTTTTGACAGCAAACGATTTGGATTCGAGAAAAAGAACACAGTTTGCTAAACAAGCTATAGATGTCTGCTTAAGAAATAGAGTAATTCCTATCATAAATGAAAATGATACAACAGCTACGGAGGAGTTGGTTTTTGGCGATAATGACCAGCTTTCAGCACATGTTGCATACTATTTTGATGCTGATATGCTTGTACTACTTTCTGATATAGACGGATATTATGACAAAGATCCAAGATGCAATAGTGATGCCAAAGTTAAAAAAGTTGTTCACGAAATAACAAAAGATGAAATGGATATAAAATTAAATCCCAATAATTTTTTTGCTACCGGCGGAATAGCTACAAAATTAAAGGCTGCCGATTTTCTTTTAGAAAGAGGAAAAAGTATGTTTCTATCAAGTGGATTTGATTTGAAGGATATTCAAAGTTTTCTTATTGACGGTATTCACAAAGGTGGTACTTTGTTTATTAATAAGGATAAAATTTGAGAGTTATTTTTATGGGGACACCCGATTATGCTTGGGTAATTTTAGAACATCTTTTTAAACAAAAAGATATTGATATAGTTGCTGTTTTTACTCAGCCGGATAAGCCTGTTGGCAGAAAACAAATATTGACACCTACATATGTAAAAAAAATGCTTCTTAAAAACAGTTTTGATGTTGAGATTTTTCAACCTTTGACTTTAAAAGATAAAAATATAATTTCTGCTATAAAAGAGTTAAAGCCGGATTTTATAGTGGTAGCGGCATATGGGCAAATATTGCCAAGTCAAATTTTAAATATTGCTCCTTGTATCAATTTACATGCTTCATTGTTGCCAAAATATAGAGGTGCCAGTCCGATACAGACAGCAATACTTGAAAAAGAAAAATATTCCGGTGTTACGGCAATGCTTATGAGTGAAGGACTTGATGCCGGAGATATACTCGGATACCAATTTGTGCAAATTAAAAAAGAGATGATGGTTAGTGAACTGTTTGATGAATTATCGTATGCTGCTTCATCATTGATTGTCGATATATTGAGAGAATATGAAAATATCAATCCTATAAAACAATTTGATTGTGATAGTACATATGCCAAAAAGATAAAAAAGATAGATGGAGAGGTTGATTTTGATGATGCTGATGAATTGTATATTAAATTTAGAGCATATACACCTTGGCCGGGTATATTTTTAAAAAATGGATTAAAGTTGAAAAAAATATCTATTTCAACTGATAATATAGTAGCTAAAGCAAGAGAAATTATAGATATAAATGAAAAATCCATAACCGTATCTTGCAAAAAAGGTGCCATTTTGATTGGAAAAGTTCAACCGAATTCAAAAAAAGAGATGAATGCAAAAGAGTATATAGTAGGAAAAAGGTTAAAAGTTGGAGATACTTTTTTTTAACGAGATAAACTCTACTCATAAATTTCTATTGAGTAAAATTAAAAATCAAGAGATAAAATATCCTATATGTGTAATTGCTGATTGTCAAACAGAAGGAGTGGGTAGCAGAGGCAATGAGTGGATCAGCCAAAAAGGCAATCTTTTTCTTTCGTTATGTGTAGATTTGAAACAGTTGCCTAAAGATTTACCTTTACAATCCATTTCTATATATTTTGCTTATATTTTTAAAGAGATTTTATCTTTTAAAGGTTCCAAAATATGGATAAAATGGCCAAATGATTTTTATATCAAAGATAAAAAAATCGGAGGTGTTATTACTGTTAAAACATCTCATTTTATTGTTTGCTCAATAGGGTTAAACATACTCCATGCACCCGAAAATTTCGATAAACTTGATATTGAAATTGATAGAAATGAATTTGTAGAAAATTTTGTAGAAAAAATTGAAAAATATATTTCATGGAAGCAAGTTTTTAGCAAATATAAGATAGAATTTCAAAAAAGCAAAAAATTCAATTTTCACTATAAAAGTGATAAGTTTTCTTTAAGGAAAGCGGAGCTTGATTTTGATGGTTCAATTTTAATTGATGGTAAAAAAATATACAATTTGCGATAAGTTGTTATTTATTTGGTTTAAAAAAGCATATTTAAAAGGTGAGTATAAGAATGAAAGAAATTATAGCTATTGCTAACCAAAAAGGTGGTGTAGGTAAAACAACTACGGCAATAAATTTGGCAGCATCATTGGCAGTAGCCGAAAAGAAAGTTTTACTTATTGATGCGGATCCTCAGTCAAATGCTACTACAGGATTGGGATTTCATAGGAATGACTATGAATTCAATATCTATCATGTATTAATAGGTAGCAAAAAACTTTCACAAGTTATACTTAAAACATCTATAGAAACACTTCATTTAGTACCATCAAATATAGGCTTAGTTGGTATCGAAAAAGAGTTTTACGACGAAGACAGTAACGGAAGAGAACTTATCTTGAAGAGTAAAATAGAAGAGATAAAAGATAAGTATGATTATATTATTATCGATTCTCCTCCCGCTCTTGGAAGTATAACCATAAATGCTTTAAGTGCGGCAAATTCCGTTATTATTCCCATTCAGTGCGAGTTTTTTGCACTTGAGGGATTGGCTCAACTTTTAAACACTATAAAACTTATAAAAAAAACTATCAATCCAAAATTAAAAATAAAAGGCTTTTTGCCTACAATGTATAGCACTCAAAACAACCTATCAAAGCAAGTATTTGCGGACTTAAAACAGCACTTTAAAAATAAACTTTTTATAGATAAAAAGAATTCCTCTTATGTCGTTGTGCCAAGAAATATTAAACTTGCAGAGAGTCCAAGCTTTGGAAAGCCTATTATATTATATGATATAAAATCAACAGGTTCACAGGCTTATCAAAATTTGGCCACGACTATATTGGCAGGCTAATATGGCAAAAGTTAAAAAAGCACTTGGCAGAGGTATAGGTGCAATACTGGAAGATGTTGAGGATGCATATAGACAAGATATAGAAGACAAATCCAATCTTATTATGGATATCGAAGTGGATGAAATCATTCCAAATATTTATCAGCCAAGAACATACTTTAATGAGTCTGCTCTTACTGAACTTAGTGAGTCTATTAAAAAACATGGATTATTGCAACCCATAATAGTAGTAAAAAAAGATAATGGATATATGTTGATAGCCGGAGAGAGAAGGCTTAGGGCGACAAAAATGGCAGGTTTGAGTAATATAAAAGCTATAGTTGCCGATATCGAATCTGAAAATTTAAGAGAATTGGCCCTTATAGAAAATATACAAAGAGAAAATTTAAATCCTATCGAATTGGCTACTGCTTATCATGAACTTATAGAGCAATATGAAATAACCCATGATGAATTGTCTGATATTATACACAAAAGCAGAACACAGATAACAAATACTTTAAGATTGTTGAATTTAACTGAAAGAACGAAACAACTGATATGCGAAAATAAAATCTCCCAAGGACATGCAAAAATATTGATAGGCTTAAATGCTAAAGATGAAGAAAATATCGTCAACAGTATAATAGGTCAAAAACTTAGTGTTAGAGAAACTGAAAAAATTGTTAAAATGATAAAAGAGGGAAATTCTTCTAATAAAGTAGAAAAGAGTATCAAAAAAATTCCAAATATTAATACTTTATCGAAAAAATTAAAAGAATTGGGATTGAATAATAAAATAAAAAACAATCAAATTATCATAAAATTTCACAATGAGAATGAAGTTTTAGAGCTATTATCGAAAATTAATAATTAAATTTAGTTTGTTTAATAAAAGTTTATAAATTATTTTGATAGAATATAAAAATTTGTTCTTAAATATCATAAACTATGGTTATGCTTAAATTATAAGGAGTTGCAGTATGTTGGATATAGTTCCTGGTTTATTATTGTTTGTCGCGGTAATATTTATATGTTTGATTGTTGTTTTAAATAAAATACTCTACAAACCCCTGTTGAGTTTTATGAGAGAGAGAGATAAATCCATACAAAAAGATATGGAAGAATCTAAAAAAAACAGCAACAATGTTTCTCATTTGGAGTATGAAGCTTCAAAGATTATTAAAGATGCAAAAAATCAAGCATTTAAAATTAGAGAAGAAGCTATTAATTCTGTTAAGAAAGAGATCAATAAAAAGATTGAAGAGAAAAAAGCCGTTCTTGAAAAATCTTATGAATTGTTTGTAGGTGAACTTGAAAATGAAAAAGAGGAGTTAAGAGCAAAACTTGCAAATAGTCTGTCTGATTTCCAAAATGGTTTAAAAACCAAACTTTCTCAAATATAAAAGGAGTTAAAATTGTTGAAAAAGATACTGTTTATTTTACTTTTGCCGGTTGTTATCTTTGCTGCAGAAGGAAAAACTGACATTATACCTCGTACTATTAACTTCTTAATTTTCGCAGCGATACTTTATAGATTTATTGCTGAGCCTATTAAGAGTTTTTTTAAAGGTAGAAGTGAAGAGATTGTAAACACTTTGAAGTCTATTCAAGAAAAAGTGGAAGAGTCCAAAAGAGCCAAAGAGGTAGCTCAAAAACATTTGGAAGAGTCTAAAGCATTAGCAGAAAATATTGTTAAAGATGCCCAAAAAGAGGCTGAGTTGATAGTCGAAAAAATTAAAGAAGACATGCAAAATGAGTTGAAACTTCTTGAAAAATATCATGAAGAGAGAAAAGAGATAGAAAAAAGAAAAATGGTAAAAACTATCGTAAGTGAAACAATCGAACAACTCTTTAGTGAAGATGTGCAAACTTTTGATAATAAAGAGTTGGTTAATATCATTATGAAAAAGGTTGCATAAATGACATCGGCAGTTTCTAAAAAATATGTAAAAGCATTACTGCAAGGATGCGATGATAATAAGTATAAAGAGTATTATGAGAAATTGACTCTTTTAAACAATGTTTTCAAGATTGAAAAAATGAGAAATATAATTCTCTCTCCTACTATATCAAAAGAGGAAAAATACAATTTTATAATATCTCTTATCGAAGACAGAGAGACTCATTTTGACAATTTTGTGAAAATTCTTATACAAAACGACAGGTTAGTACTATTACCTTCGATTTGTAATGAGTTGCATTACCAAATCTCAATAAAAGAGAATAGTTTTGTAGGTAAGATTGTGAGTGATAATGCACTTGATGAAAAAAGTATAAAAGATATAGAAAGTAAATTGAGTGCAAAATTTAATTCGACTATTAAACTTGATAGTGTTGTTACTGATTACCCCGGTATAAAGATTGAAATTGAAGACTTAGGTGTCGAAATTAGTTTTTCGATTGATAGATTAAAAGCTCAAATGACTGAGCATATACTAAAAGCAATATAAAATAAGAGAAGGAGTGCTCAAGTGAGTTCAAAAATAAAAGCTGATGAAATAAGCTCTATCATAAAAGAGCGAATCGATAACTTTGAATTAAGTGTTGATATTGAAGAGACAGGTAAGGTTATCTCCGTTGCGGATGGTATTGCCCAAGTTTACGGACTTAAAAATGTAATGGCGGGTGAAATCGTAGAGTTTGAAAACGGTGAAAAAGGTATGGCATTAAACTTGGAAGAGTCTAGTGTGGGTGTCGTTATACTTGGAAAAGGTAATGATATTACAGAAGGTTTTTCAGTAAAAAGAGAGGGAAAACTTTTAAAAGTTCCGGTTGGTGATGCTGTTGTAGGTAGAGTTGTTAATCCTCTTGGAGAGCCTATTGACTCAAAAGGACAGATAGAGGCAACCGAGTATAGATTTGTAGAAGAAAAAGCTCCTGGTATCATGGCAAGAAAGTCAGTACATGAGCCTTTACAAACAGGTTTGAAAGCTATCGATGCTCTTGTTCCAATAGGAAGAGGACAAAGAGAGCTTATTATTGGTGATAGACAAACAGGTAAAACAACTGTTGCTATAGATACCATTATTAATCAAAAGGGTCAAGATGTTATTTGTATTTATGTTGCTATAGGACAAAAACAGTCAACTGTTGCACAAGTTGTTAAAAAGCTTGAAGAATATGGTGCCATGGAATATACTATAGTTGTAAATGCCGGTGCTAGTGATTCTGCTGCACTTCAATATCTTGCTCCATATTCCGGTGTTACTATGGGTGAATATTTTAGAGATAATTCTAAACATGCATTGATTGTTTATGATGATTTGAGTAAACATGCTGTAGCATATAGAGAGATGTCTTTGATATTAAGAAGACCTCCGGGAAGAGAAGCATATCCTGGTGATGTTTTTTATTTACACTCAAGATTACTTGAAAGAGCAGCTAAACTTAGCGATGAGCTTGGTGCAGGTAGTTTAACGGCACTTCCTATCATCGAAACTCAAGCAGGTGATGTTTCAGCTTATATTCCGACAAATGTTATATCTATAACAGACGGTCAGATATTTTTGGAGACAGATCTTTTTAACTCAGGTATTAGACCTGCTATCAATGTCGGACTTTCTGTGTCAAGAGTTGGTGGTGCTGCACAGATAAAAGCTATCAAGCAAGTTGCTGGAACTCTAAGACTTGATTTGGCTCAATATAGAGAGCTTCAAGCTTTTGCACAATTTGCAAGTGATTTGGATGAAGCAAGTAGAAATCAGCTCGAAAGAGGTCAGAGAATGGTTGAAGTATTAAAACAGCCTCCATATTCACCTTTACCAGTAGAAAATCAAGTAGTTATCATATTTGCTGGTGCAAATGGTTATCTTGATGATGTGGATGTTGAAAATGTGACAAAATTTGAGGCTGAGCTTATACCATTTATTGAAGCTAAATATCCTAAATTGTTTGAAGATATTAGAACGAAAAAGAAAATTGATGATGAAATAAAAGCAGAGTTAACTAAAATATTGGATGAGTTTAAGACAACTTTTGAAGTAAAGTAGGGCTAAAAAATGGCAAATTTAAAAGAAATAAAGCGAAAAATTGGTAGTGTTAAAAATACTCAAAAGACTACGAGAGCGATGAAGCTTGTTTCGACTGCAAAATTGATGAAAGCTAAACTTGCAGCTGAACAGTCAAGAGAGTATGCTAACAAAATAAATGAAGTTTTGTCTGAAATTTCCTACAAGATAAATCAATATAGAGTTGGTGGTATCAAAAGTAGATTTTTTGATATAAATGATAATCCTAAAGTTGTAGATATTATTTTTATAACTGCCGATAAGGGTCTTTGTGGGGGTTTTAATATTCAAACTATAAAAGCTGTAAATAAACTTTTGAATGAGTATAAAAGCAAGAAAACAAAAGTTAGACTTAAAGCTATCGGCAAAAAAGGTATTGCATTTTTTAATTTTCAAGGAATTGAGCTTTTTGATAAAAAAGTGGGAGTTAGTTCTGCTCCGACTTTTGAAAAAGGTGCAGAGATTATAAATGTTTCTATTAATGATTTTCTTGAAAAGAAGACAGATAAAGTTATCTTGGTTCATAACGGATATAAAAATATGATTTCACAAGAGTTGAAAGTGCTTGATATAGTGCCAGTAAAAACTTTTGAGAAGCCAAATGATGTTTCTACTTCTATGATAGAGATTGAGCCAGAAGATAATATGAAAATACTTGATGAATTAATGAAAAAATATTTCGAGTATAATATGTACTATTCTTTGATAGATTCGTTAGCAGCTGAACATAGTGCAAGAATGCAAGCTATGGATAGTGCAACCAATAATGCAAATGATAGAGTTCAAGAATTGACTTTAGAATACAACAAAGCAAGACAAGGATCTATTACGACTGAGTTGATTGAGATCATAAGTGGTGTTGAAGCACAAAAATAATTGATAAGTGAATAAGGAGAAAAATTAATGAATGGAGTTATAAGCCAGATTTTGGGACCTGTCATTGATGTTGATTTTGAAGGTAAGTTACCTGAAATCAATGATGCCCTTGAAGTGGTATATGAAGTAGATGGAAAAGAGCATAAATTGGTGCTTGAAGTTGCTGCTCATCTTGGTGACAGTACAGTAAGAACTATTGCTATGGATATGAGCGAAGGACTTGTTAGAGGTCTTAAAGTAAAAGCTCTTGGAGGACCCATTAAAGTTCCGGTTGGCACTGAAGTTCTTGGAAGAATTTTTAATGTTGTCGGAGATATTGTTGATAATGGCGAAGCTATTGAAGCAAAAGAGAAGTGGTCGATTCATAGAGATCCTCCATCTTTTGAAGAGCAAAGCACTAAAAGTGAAATTTTTGAAACAGGTATAAAAGTTGCTGATCTTCTTGCCCCATATGCAAAAGGTGGAAAGATAGGACTATTTGGTGGTGCCGGTGTAGGTAAAACAGTTATTATTATGGAGCTTATCCACAATGTTGCATTTAAGCATAGTGGCTACTCTGTTTTTGCCGGTGTTGGAGAGAGAACAAGAGAGGGCAACGATCTATATAATGAAATGAAAGATTCCAATGTACTTGAAAAAGTTGCCCTATGCTATGGTCAGATGAATGAGCCTCCAGGAGCAAGAAATAGAATCGCTCTTACAGGTTTGACAATGGCTGAATACTTTAGAGATGAGATGGGCTTGGATGTTTTGATGTTTATTGACAATATTTTTAGATTTGCTCAAAGTGGTTCAGAAATGTCTGCACTTCTTGGAAGAATTCCAAGTGCAGTTGGCTATCAACCTACTTTGGCAAGCGAGATGGGTAAACTTCAAGAGAGAATTACTTCTACAAAGAAAGGTTCTATCACTTCAGTTCAAGCAGTATATGTACCTGCAGATGACTTGACAGACCCTGCTCCGGCTACTGTTTTTGCCCACCTTGATGCAACTACAGTTTTAAATAGAAGTATAGCTGAAAAAGGTATTTATCCTGCAGTTGATCCGCTTGATAGTACTTCAAGGCTTTTGGATCCAAGTATAGTTGGCGAAGATCATTATAAAGTAGCAAGAGGTGTTCAAGCTGTTCTTCAAAAGTATAAAGATTTACAAGATATCATAGCAATTTTAGGTATGGATGAGCTTAGTGAAGAAGATAAACAAGTTGTTGAAAGAGCAAGAAAGATAGAGAAATTCCTTTCACAGCCATTCTTTGTTGCAGAGGTATTTACAGGAAGTCCTGGTAAATATGTAACTCTTGAAGAGACAATTGAAGGTTTTAAAGGTATCTTGGAAGGAAAATATGATCATCTTCCTGAAAATGCTTTTTATATGGTAGGAAATATTCAAGAGGCTATAGAAAAAGCTGAAAAAATGAAAAACAGTTAGAATTTTCTAACTGTTTTTAATGATAAGGACGATTAATGGATACAATTAAACTCGAAATAGTTAGTCCGATAGGTCCGGTATTTAATGGAGAGGCAAAGAGCATTACAATGCCAGGAAGTGAAGGAGAGTTTGGTGTTTTACCCGGACATGCTTCTTTACTTGCTCTTCTTAAAGCCGGTGTGATTGATATAGAAAAGAGTAATGGAAAACATGAAATAGTAGCAATAAATTGGGGTTATGCAGAAGTTGATGAAACAAAAGTTACTATTTTGGCTGATGGTGCTGTTTATGTGGGTGGAGATAGCGAAAGCGAGATAAAAGAGTCGATTAGAAAAGCAAAAGAGTTGCTTGAAAGCATTGGTAGTGATTCTGTTTCTATTGCAAGTGTTGTTGCTAAAGTTGAACAAGTTGCAAAAAGTAAAATTTAGTATATGAGTATTGTTGATCTATTTTTAAATTATTTATCAAGAAGCAGTGTTGTTACAATCGCTGTTTTGTCGTGGTTATCTATATATTTTTTAGTAACATTTTGGATTATTATATATAGATATCTTTCTTTAAATTCACTTATAAAGAGGGAAGAGGATTCTCTTGAGGCTATACTTATGGGTTCAACAACCGTAAGAGCTGATTCTATACTCAGAAAATGTACCACAGAGTACAAAGGATCCTCTTCTATTTTTGAGATTTGTATCAATGTGGCAGAAAGAAATGCGACTTTATATCTTTCTGCACTTTCTGTTATTTCATCTACCTCTCCTTTTATTGGACTTTTTGGTACGGTTGTAGGTATATTGGAAACTTTTTCTAAATTAAGTGGAGCAACATCTGCTTCTTTAAATATCATAGCACCTGCCATAAGTGAAGCTTTGGTTGCTACGGCAGGAGGAATTCTTGTTGCTATTCCCGCATATAGCGGTTATATTTTATTAAAACGAAAAGCTTATGATTATTTAAGTATTATTGAAAGAGAAAAAGCTTTTTTGATTAGCACCCTTGAGAAAGATACTGATAATTAAATATGAAAATAGATTGGGATGAAAAGCCGGAGTTAAATATAACTCCGTTAGTTGATATTATGCTGGTGTTACTTGCTATACTTATGGTAACAACACCTGCTGTTATATATGAAGAAAATATCAAACTACCTCAAGGTAGTAAATCAAAATCACTCGGTAAAATTCCGGATTTAGAAATAAGAATTACAAAAGATAAAAAAATATTTATTAAGAAAAATCAATACCAATATAGTGCTTTTGCAGATAGTTTTATGCTTTTTTCAAAAATAATTCCTAAAAGTACTGTTGTCTATATTAGAGCTGATAAAGATTTGCAATACGGATCGGTCATGTATATATTAAAAACCGTAAAAGAAGCAGGATTTAACAAAGTATCTCTCATAACAGAGGGGTAATTAGATGGAAAAAAGAGGTAGTTATTCTTTTGTTGCCGGATTTTTTTCTATAACTATTTATTTTACTCTTGTAATTTTTATTTTTTCTCTTTTGGGTAAATTCGAAACAAAAGCAAAACAATATACCAGCCAAAAGAATAATTTTATTGTTGTATCTATTTCCGAAAAAAAGAGTATAATCAAGAAAAAAACCGTTAAAAAGAGATCTTTAAAAAAGAGTACGAAGAAAAAAAATATCAAAAAAAAGAAAAAAGCCAAAAAGCCAAAAATTAAAAAATCTATAAAAAGAACAGTTAAAGAAAAGTCTTTAAAATCACTATTTAGTGGAGTTAATACAAATAAATATAAAAAAATTAAAGAAAAAAATGTTTCAAAAGTGATTAAAGAAAATCAAAATAGCAGACTTTTGCAAAAGAAAAATATTGTTAATGATGAAAAAAAATCAGCAACAAAAATTGTAAAAAGTTTAAGTTTTGAAAACATATCTGCAAAAAGCAATAAAAAAACAGGCGAATACAATAAATATATAGGTAAAATTAGTGATGTTTTGGATGAAAAGTGGCAAAATACTCCAGGAACAATCGCAGGAAATCAAGCAACCGTAACTGTAAAAATAGATAAGTTTGGAAATTTCAGCTATAAAATAGATTCTCTTTCTTATAATAATGAATTCAATGCAAAGTTGCAAAATTTTCTTGAAAATATAAAAGAAGAAAAATTCCCTCCATATAAAAATGGGGATTATATAGAGCTTAAAGTTAATTTTAAAGATGAATAAGGAGATGTGAGTGAAAAAAATATTATTTTTATTATTGGTTTCTGCAATAGCTGTTTTTTCTTATGATGCTACTATTGACATCGTAAAAAAAGGAGAAAAACTTCCAAAGATTGTAGTACAGGATGCTACAGATATGGGTTTTAATAAAGAAAAACTGGATAATAAAATATATAAGCTTTTAATAGGAGACTTAAAAGTGTCTGCAAATTTTATTGTAGATGATAAATACCAAAAAGCAACTTTTAATGGTAACTATTCTGCCAATATCCAAAGTGCAAACAATACTGATTTGATTTTAAGATATAAATTAGAAAATAGTGATAACGGGCTACTTGGTAAAGTTAAGTTGATTGATGCAAAAAATGGAAATATTTTAACTCAAAAAATATACAAAATATCCAGTGATAAAAGATATCCGTTTTTATCCCATAAGATTATTATAGATGTTAACGATTTTATTGGTGCTTCATCTATTGATTGGATGGATAGATTTGTTATATTTTCAAAAAATACCGGTAAAAAAAAGAGTGATATTGTGATATCTGATTATACATTGACATATCAAAAAACTGTTGTTAAAGGTGGATTGAATATCTTTCCTAAGTGGGCAAATGAAAAGCAAGATGCATTTTATTATACCTCTTATAATGGTAGGATACCAGTGCTTTATAAAGTAAATTTATTTCAAGGAACAAGAAAAAGGATAATATCCGCCAATGGTATGTTGGTCTGTTCTGATGTCAGTAAAGATGGTACGAAATTATTACTAACAATGGCACCAAATGATCAACCTGATGTCTATCTTTATGATATTAATACAAAGAAAAAGGAGAGATTGACTAAATATCCCGGCATTGATGTAAGCGGACACTTTATAGATAATGAAACCAGAATAGCCTTTATATCCGACAGATTGGGATATCCAAACATATTTGCTAAAAATTTAAATATAAATAGCATAGTGGAGCAGCTTATATACCAAGGAAAAAACAATACATCTTTTAGTGCATATGATAACTATATAGTTTTTTCAAGAAGAGAGGGTGATAGCGAATTTGGTAAAAATAGTTTCAATCTCTATCTAATATCTACAAAAACGGAATACATAAGACAATTAACCGCCACAGGAAAAAATTATTTTCCCAGATTTGCCAACAAAGGAGAAACAATACTTTTTATAAAAAATTACAAATGGCAATCAGCTCTTGGTATAATTAGGCTTTATTCTAATAAAAGTTTCCTTTTTCCTTTAAAAGTTGGAAAAATTCAGTCTATTGATTGGTAATTTAAGGAAAAAATGGTAAAATATCTAAAATTTTTTAAAAGGATGTAGTGTGAAAAAGATATTATTAGTTGGCATTGGAGCCGCGATGTTACTATTTACGGGGTGTAGTCAAAAAACTCCTGAAGTTGATATGACTAAAAATAAGCAGCAAAAAGTAGAAAATGCTGATACGACTGTTTCAAATATAAATGGTGTCAATAGTGAACAATCAGTCAACAATACGAATACAAATACAAATGACATAAACTATAAAATTGCTCAATTAGAGCAAGAGGCTAAGATAATCCACTTTGATTTTGATAAATATAATATTAGAGAGGATCAAAAACCACTTGTTAGCAAAGATGCTGATTTAGCAAATTCTGATGCGGCTAAAGATTTCTCAATTAAACTTGAGGGAAATTGTGATGAGTGGGGAAGCGATGAGTACAATTATGCTCTTGGATTAAAAAGAGCTAAAAGTGTAAAATCTTCTCTTACTGCTCTTGGTGTTGATGCCAATAGATTGATGATTATAAGTTATGGCAAGAGTAACCCCGTTTGTACAGAGCATAATAAAGCTTGTTGGGCCAAAAATAGAAGAGTAGAATTTAAATTTTTACCATAATTATTGACAATAGATAATGCAAAAAATATTTATAATATTGCTTGGTGCAATATTTTCTTATGCAGTTGAGCCGTCCGTATTTGGTGCGGGCGACTTAAACTCCCCAAATCCATACGGACTTACAAGTAGTGAAAAAATTATACTTAAAAACAAAAAAGAGGTAAAAACTCTCTCTACAAATATCGGTTTTGTCAAGTCCGAACTATCAAATATGCAAGAAAAGATAGATGGTATCAGAAGTGTAGTCGAATCTCAAAATAGTAGAATTGCAAAAATGAGTAAACAGATATCGCTACTTCAAGACAATGATAATAATATAACAAATAAGATAAACAATATAAAAAATGATTTGAATATTACAAAAGAGAATCAAATACAAAATTACAAAAAGATTAAAATGGTGCTATCGGAGTTGAGCTCCCTTATCGATTCTATAAATAGTTCTTATGTTTCAAAAGATGAATTCAATAAAAAATTTGCTCTTTTAGAGTCAAAGATAAATAAAATAGATAGCATCTCTTTACGAAATAGACTTTCCAAAATAAGTGCAAAAACTATTTTCAAAAGAGCTAAAAAGTATTTTGATGATAAAAAGTACGAACAAGCAAAAATTTATTTTAAAGAATCTATTAAAAGGAGACATTTGCCGGCAACAAGTTCATTCTATTTAGGAGAGATAAGCTTTGTCAGTAAAGATTATCCAAATGCTATAAATTACTACAAAAAGAGCATTTCTCTTTATAGCAAAACGGCATCTTTTACTCCGACATTACTGTTTCATGCATATTTATCTTTTAAAAAACTCGGCGATAATAAAAATGCTAAAAAATTTAAAAAGATTTTATTATTAAAGTATCCAAAAAGTAAAGAAGCTAAAAAGTTAAAAAAATTATAATTTGACAACTTTTATAAAGCTACGATAAAACATAATTTAGTTACAATCATATTTCAATTATAATATTAGGAGATCATATGTCAAATCATGACAATAAAGTAGTTTCAATAGAGTATGAATTGAAAGATTCTAAAACAGGTGAAATATTGGATAGCAATATAGGTAAAGAACCTTTGGAATATATTGGCGGCAAGGGTCAAATAATCCCGGGGCTTGAAAATGAGATAGCAAAAATGTCAGTAGGAGATAAAGCAGATATAACTGTTTTGGCAAAAGATGGTTATGGAGAAATTAATCCGGAGGCTGTTCAAACTTTACCAAAAGAGCAATTTGCAGGTATTGACTTGGAAGTCGGTATGCCGCTTTATGGTCAGGGAGAAAATGGTGAAACAGTGCAAGTTACAGTTAAAAGTTTTGATGAGCAAAATGTAGTTGTTGATTTTAATCATCCTTTAGCTGGAAAAGACTTGGTATTTACCGTTTCTTTGAATGGTGTTAGAGATGCTACTCAAAGTGAGATAGAGAGTGGAGTTGTTGGTAGTAGTGCTGATTCTTGTGGTTGCGGAACAGGTTGTGCTTGCTGAATTTATTGCAAAAGATAGAGCCTTGCTCGAGGCTCTAAACCAACAAATCTTTTAAAAGTATAGATATAAATGCATCCATTATTGCTACTTCCAATACATATTTATACAATAAAACCATATTTTAGATAAGCTTGAAGATATTTTTGGTACAATAGTTTTCATAAAAAAGTCTTAATATGTTCTTGCAAAGTTTTAATGTGTTTAGTAGAAAATTATCACATTTCAAAGATGATTTATGGCTTTTTAAAAATTTAATTTAGCTTAAATTATGAGAATTGCTACTGTGCAGTAGTATCATTATATGCAAGTGGCTCTCAAAAATATTTATATTTCTAAATAGCAAAATAAGACAAAAAATAGGAGAAGTTATGCAAGAAACAAAAAAAACTGTTTTTTTATTTCCAGGGCAAGGTAGTCAGAGCTTTGGAATGGGAAAATCTTTTTATGAAAATAGTAATATAGCAAAAGAGATGATTGAAATCGCAAGTGATAGAATAGGTGTAGATTTTAAACATTTGCTTTTTGAAGAAAATGATAATTTGGAAAAGACGGAATATACTCAGCCGGCTATTTTGTTGGTTAGTTCCATTGCCCATAAATTATTTGAAAATGAGATGATGCTTAAATCCTCTTTTTCTCTCGGACACTCTCTTGGAGAGTTTTCAGCCCTTGTTAGTGTAGGAGCATTGGATTATCTTGATGGTATTGAATTGGTACATGAACGCGGTAAACTTATGAGTGAAAGTTGTAAAAATTTTGATGCAGGTATGATGGCTCTTATCGGTCTTAGCGATGAAAAGGTTGAAGAGATAACTAAAGAAGTTAGAGAAAAAGGTAAAAAAGTATGGTCGGCAAACTACAATAGTAACGGACAGATAGTAGTGGCCGGTATAAAGAGTGATTTGATAAATTTGGAAGAAACTTTTAAGTCTGCAGGAGCAAAAAGAGCGATTTTGTTAAATATGTCTGTTGCCAGTCATTGTCCCTTGTTGTCTGAAGCATCAAATGCCCTTGTGCCTTATCTTGAGAGATTTTTAAAAGATGAATTTATTTCTCCGGTAGTTTCTAATGTAACGGCTCAAACATATACCACAAAAAAAGATGCAATTTCTTTACTCTCTAAGCAACTTATTATGCCTGTATTATATAAGCAGTCGATTGAAAATATAGATAGTATGAGCGATGTTTTTATTGAGTTTGGTGGCAGTGTTTTAAAGGGTTTAAACAGAAGAATAACAAAAAAACCTACACTAAATATTGTCGATATGGATTCCTTGCATAAGATTTGTGAAGAGTTGTCAAAATAAAAGTATTTATATGAAAGTATTCGTATCTCAAATCAGCACAAAGCCTTCAAGTGAAATCTTTTTAAACATTTGGAGCATATTGAGATTGCAAAAATAAACCAATTGAGCTTTTTTTACGAATTATCAAGTACAAAAAATATTTATTAAGGATTGAATTATGACTATAGGACTTCTTGGGGCAATGGTTGAAGAGATAGAGCCTTTGCTTGAATTTTTTAAAGATTATGAGTGTATTGAATATGCAGAAAATAGATTTTATATAGCAAAATATAAAGAGCATAAAATTGTGATAGCTTATAGTAAAATCGGAAAAGTATATGCTACTTTAACCGCTACTGTGATGATAGAGAGATTTAAGGTAGAAACCATACTTTTTTCAGGGGTAGCTGGAGCTATAAGCAAAGATCTTAAGATAGGTGATTTGATAGTAGCGAAAGCTCTTTGTCAACACGATCTTGACATAACGGCTTTTGGGCATCCGTATGGATTTGTTCCAGAAGGTCAGGTGTGTTACAAGACTGATAGTAAACTTGTCAATATAGCAAAAAGTGTAGCAAAAGATAAAGGTATTATCTTAAAAGAGGGTATTATAGCAACCGGGGATCAATTTGTGGCTGATACAAAAAGAAAAGAGTGGGTTGGAAAGATTTTTGAAGCGGATGCTCTTGAGATGGAAGGCGGTGCAGTTGCCGTGGTTGCACACTCTTTGAAAGTTCCTTTTCTAATATTAAGATCTATCAGTGATGCGGCCGATATGGATGCTGGATTTGACTTTGATGATTTTCTTAAAAGTTCTGCTACAGTAAGTGCCGAATTTCTTATTTGTATAGTGGATAAATTAATTGAAAAAAATTGATATTAGCAAAAAACTTTTAAGAATAGTTGGCAGAACAAATGCAAAGTATGGTCTTATAAAGGAGGGGGACAGAGTTCTTCTTGGACTTAGCGGAGGAAAAGATTCTTTAACTTTGGCACATATTTTAAAGCATCAAAAAGCTGTAGCCCCGTTTGATTTTGAGTTTAAAGCAGTAACAATCTCTTATGGTATGGGTGAAAATCTTGATAAATTAAAGATGCATTGTGATGAATACGAGATACCTTTTGAAGTGTACAATACGGATACATTTGAATTGGCAAAGGATAAGATAAGAAAAAATTCCTCTTTTTGTAGCTTTTTTTCCAGGATGAGAAGAGGTGCTTTGTATAGTGTAGCTTTGAAAGGCGGATACAATAAAGTGGCTCTTGGACACCATTTTGATGATGCAGCGGAGAGTTTTTTTATGAATTTTATGTATAATGGTGCTTTGAGAAGTTTGCCGCCCAAATATAAAGCTAAAAACGGTTTGGAAGTCATAAGACCTCTTATTTTGGTGAGAGAAAGACAACTTGTAGATGCAGCAAAAAATAATGAACTTCCTCTTGTCGGGGATGAGGCTTGTCCTGCTTTTAAATTTGATGTAAAAATGCCTTATGCAAGAGCAAATACAAAAGAGCTTTTAAAAAAACTTGAGAGTGAGAACCATCATCTTTTTATATCTATGAAGGCCGCATTTGAGCATATTCACAAAGACAGTTTTTTGGAGGTTGGCGATGTTTAGATGGTTAGTCATATCTTTTTCAATTCTATTTTTAGTAGGTTGTGCACCGACATATAAGGTGCAAAAACACTATATCTTTCCAAATGATAATGCATCTAAAAAATGTTTG